>DAIRDV010000147.1:0-3334 GCA_036795955.1 Nitrososphaeraceae archaeon
TATCGACAATTAGCGCCGGCGTTTTATTGACAGGAGCAATTGGCAATATCATTACACATTTCATATTTTCATGAACTATGGGTCCACCTAAAGATAGAGCATGGCCAGTTGAACCTGTTGGAGTAGAAATTACCACTCCATCCATTTTCTGGGATATTGGATAATCGAGCACTTTGATAGTAACAATAGGAGTCTTGGTCAGATTTGTCCTTGTTATGACTATGTCGTTGAGTGCAGCACCAACCATTTTTCCATCAATCTTTGCTTGCAATCGTAGTCTTTTATCGTAAAAATAATTTCCGGTGAAAATATCTTGTAATTGTTGTTCAATTGGCTTTGTATTGGCCTCAGCCAATATACCTCTGGTTCCTCCAATATTCAAGCTGAATACTGGTGTGCTTTTACTAATCATTCTAAAGGCGCGCAGGGTTGTACCATCTCCCCCTATAGCAAAAACCAGATCAAGATCGGTTTTGGCAAGCTCTGAGGGATCAACTAGATGAACATTATTAGCACCAAGTTGTTCTATTGAGAATACCTTAATTTTTTTTTCTTCCAGAAAGTGTGCAACGTTTCTAGCGGCGTTTTTTGCCAAATCATTTTTGATTTTTGTGACAATAGCGACATTTTTTATCCGAGGTACCAATTAACAAGTTAGATAGTTTGCTGCATGACTTAAATGCATTTTTGTTTATCACTCTGGCATCCACACGAATAAATATCGTCATATTAATTCGATTTATGGGCCGATAGCTCAGCTTGGAGGAGCGTTCGACTGATAATCGAAAGGCCGAGGGTTCAAATCCCTTTCGGCCCATTTCTAAATACATTCATGCTATTAGTTTAGATGTGTACAAATATTCCAATCTCTGACTCTGATTGCGAAATTGTTAGTTAGAGACCTGTCAAATTGTCAGCGCGAAATGCCCACGCATGATGTGCTATCTCGATAAATTCCCACTAAAAGCAGAAATTTAATAGAATTGTCTTGATCATTTTATAATGAACTAATTGCAAATCCGATGAGTGCCAAAATGCAACATTTCATGATATCTGAATAGTCTAATTATTTTGAAGTTGCATACCGGTCAAGGCGAACAGCAAATCAAATTTGATAGGTATAGAAAGACGTAATCTGGAAACATAATAATGTTAGTACTTGCCAATCATTCAGAGTAGAAATAAAAGTTCTTTTTGCCGGTAACATTAGTTAGAAAGATTAAATTTATTATCCATACTTTATGATATATATTAAGATAAAGTCTTGCGATATTCATCTTTTGCCCACTCAATAAGTGCTCTTAATTCTGTCGTACTATAATCAACATCCATTTCATGTGACACCTTCAATAAGTCATTGTTAGTATAAACTGCAATCTGTAAATTATTTTCAATCTTGTTTCTTAATGAGTTGACAGTATTTGACAGGAATTTCAATGTGTTTGCATTAAAGGAAAATATAATTACAGTGGACAATCCGTTTACATTTTTTAATTTTTTGGAAATAAGTCTTTGTATATCTATATCGAAAAATGGATCTATTTTGTTTTCAACATTTCCCAAGTATAACGAATGCCACCCCATCAAATGCAAAGCCACCGATGCTATTCTTGCCAGGTATGTTGCCTCATCCGAACCGGAAACAATTATTGAATAGGCTCTCAATCTTGGCGTATCTGTCATAGATACAAACTTTGTCATCAACACAAGATCTAGGGCGCTGTTTGAAACTAACAATTTTTCACTTTCGCTTATTTTGCCTCTATCGTACATATCATTTAATATATTCAAAGTTGGTAAAATAATATCAAAAATTATTCTCTCTTTTGATATCGTTGAAAATAGCAAATTAGATATTATGTTAGTTGCTTGTGATTCATTACCCTGAAGGAGACAATCTAAAAATTTTTGTTGTAAATCGTGGATATTTATTGGGAATTCAATTGGGGGAGCATCTTTGTCCAAGTGCCATACATTGACGGTTCCAATTTTTTTTTTCGAATTAATCCTTGCGTTAGCATTAGGTTCAAGTACTTTGTAAGTGTCATCCGATTAATCTTGGTCCTTGAGGCCAATTCAATTCCAGATAGACCGGCATAGTTTTCAGATAAAGCAGAAAATACTTTTTGTTTTACCTCTTCAAAATTATAGCCGTAATGCATAGAAGGTATTGATCACGTATGTTTTTAATAGTTTTCATTTTCACAGCCATGTCTTTGAGATTAACCAAAAAATATAAGTCCATTATGATATGGTTTGCATTAGGAATGTCCAATAAAAAAGTTGTATTAGCTTTCTCTGGTGGTTTGGACACATCAGTGTGCGTAAAATACTTACAAAATAAGCAGAAAATGGATGTAATTACTGCCACCGTTGACTGCGGCCAAGAAGATGACTTTGAGGCAATTAAACAAAAATCAAAAATGCTTGGTGCAATTAAGCATGTAATTGTCGATGCAAAAAAAGAGTTTGTAGAGAAATATGTATCCAAATCAATTAGGGCAAACGGTCTCTATCAGGGAAAATATCCACTTGCTACCGCTCTTGCTCGACCGTTGATAGCGGAGAAAATAATGAAAGTTGCTGCGCAGGAGGGAGCAGTTGCAGTTGCCCATGGTTGTACAGGGAAGGGAAACGACCAAGTTAGGTTTGATATTGCAATTTCATCAATCGATTCAACTGTAAAGATAATTGCTCCAATAAGGGAAATGAATCTGACACGCGATCGTGAATTAGCATATGCAAAAAAAAATAATGTTCCGCTAAGTGATGAAATTAAAAAGTATAGCACTGACACAAATGTATGGGGAAGAGCTATTGAAGCAGGTCAGCTGGAAGATCCCTGGAAAGAGCCTCCAGAGGAAATTTTTAGTTTGGTAAAAAATAAGATGATACCGCCGGAATATTTAGAAATAGAATTTGAAAAGGGTACTCCAGTGGCTGTGGATAACAAGAAAATGAGTTTGTTAGACATAATTAGATATTTGAATGAAAAAGTCGGTAAACATGGTGTTGGTGTGGTAGACCACATAGAAGACAGAATTGTAGGAATAAAAACAAGGGAAATATACGAAGCCCCCGCAGCCCAGACTATCCTTGTAGCCCATAAAGATCTGGAACAACTTGTTCTGACTAAACATGAATTGAGCTTCAAGCAATTGGTAGAAGATAAGTGGAGTTGGATGGTTTATTGCGGGTTATGGTTTGATCCTCTTAGAGAAGACTTGGATAGGTTTATAGATGCAACCCAAAATAGAGTTTCAGGTAAAGTTAAAATGAAATTGCAAAATGGTTCTTTCAAGGTAGTCGGAAGAAAATCCAAGCATTCACTTTA
>DAIRDV010000148.1:0-3310 GCA_036795955.1 Nitrososphaeraceae archaeon
CATCACCGTCATTGGTCCTATCAACCTGGTCCCTGCTATTGAAACATGAATTATTTCTTTAACATCCAGGTATTCTTTTAGCTTTTTAGTCTTTGTATCTGCAAACCCAAATGGAAGCAATAGCGTTTTATCATTGGTGCGTGTAAACAAACCCACGTTTGGGCTTCTATATACATCATATTTGTGTATCACCAAATATTTGAACTCTCCATCATGTGAACATCATATAGCAATATTTCTCTATGGTCGACTGAGATAAGAAACTATCTATTCTGGTTTAATCGTGGTGAAATAATTTTCGGATATATTAATAACTCTAATCATTATATTTTGTTAATATTTCAACTTTGCCAAAAATAAGAAATGGATGGAGTATTGATTATCCTGACATACAGGAGCTAAAGCCACATTCGATGCACATATTGCATCCTTCTGTGATAATTAATCTCGCAGTACAAGATGGGCATTTTTCATACTCCATATACTCATTCGGGTTTGCAATCATGTTCGTTTTTAGGTTTGCTTGAGAAACGCTTACTGGGATGTCTGCTGGCTCAGATTGTTCTGCATCTCTAAAGACCTTATCAACTTGTGTCATAACATAGTCTTGTTTAATGTTACTATGAATATGGTCAACTACGTGGGTACTTGGCTTTACTATGAACTTCTTCTCCTTATCGTTTCCCGTGATATGTAGTACTTGTTCATGTCTGGATCCATCCCTATACACAGTAACTCCCTTCAATCCCATTTCGTGTGATAGAAGGTAGGCAGCTTTTATGTCTTCGACTGTAACGTCAGATGGCATGTTTATAGTCTTTGCAATTGCATTGCTAATCCATTTTTGCCAGACTGCCTGAGCCATTAGATGATCAGTCCAATGTACATCAATCGCAGTGACAAAAATTTTCTGCAACCATTCTGGAATTTCGGGTAGCCCTCTTACAGAACCATAATTGTTTGCAATTTTTGTCAAGATTTCATCATTGTAAAGTCCATTTTCCTTCAGAATGTTTTCAAATATCCTATTGGTATAAAAGAACCTTCCCACAGTAACTCGTTTTTCAAATACAAGTGCAAAAACTGGCTCAACACCGTTGGAAGTGTCAGCTATCATTGAAAGAGTTCCAGTAGGAGCAATTGTGGTAGTCCATGAATTTCTAATTCCGTACTTACCAATCTTCTCAATCAATGAATCCCAATCATATGAGTGATATCGCTTCGGAATTTCATAATATCCTGCCACTGGTATCATTTTTCCTTCTACGTAATCAGTCTGATTGAAAAGTGGAAACGGGTCTCTTGCTTTTGCTATTGCTACACTTTCTTCCATACTATAGTACGAAAGTGCCTCTGCTACTTTGTTCATAAAGTCGTAACCTTCTTTAGAATTGTATGGTATTCCTAATGTAAATAACAGATCAGCAATTCCCATTATTCCTAGACCAATTCTTCTTGTTAATTTTGTATTATGTTCTATTTCTTCCACCGGATACTTATTCATGTCTATCACATTGTCTAGGAATCTGGTTGAAAGACGAATTGCCTGCTCATATCTTTGCCAGTCAAATTCATGTTTGCCATCAATATTCCTTTTTACAAAATTGGCTAAATTAATGGAACCTAAATTGCACGACTCATACGGATAGAGTGATTGCTCACCGCAAGGATTTGTTGCCCTGAGTGGACCTTCTTTTACATTAATGCAGGGGTTGTATTTGTTGATATTATCGAAGAAGATAACACCTGGTTCAGCACTCTTCCAGGCACTAAAAGTTATCAAATCTAAAAGTTGGTGCGAATCAATTTGCTTGACTGGTTCTTGGGTCGTCGGATTTTTGAGAGTGTATTTGTGATTATTTTCGTTAATTATTGATTGCCAGAAATCGCTCCAGATTCCAACACTTACATTAAAGTTTTCAAAGACTCCTGGTTTCGTTTTAGCAGTTACGAATTTTTCTATATCAGGATGCCATGATTCTATTATACCCATATTTGCACCTCTTCTTTTTCCACCTTGTTTTACCACATCCGTAATTGTATCTATAATTCTCATGAATGAGATCGGTCCCGAAGCTACTCCGGAAGTTGATGCCACAATATCGCCTTCTGGTCGAAGATTTGAATAGTTAATACCAACTCCGCCACCTGATTTGAATATCATCGCAGCATCAGTTGAAGATTTCATTATTCCGGACATATCGTCTTTCATATCCAATACGAAGCAAGCTGAAAGCTGGCCAAGTTTTGCCCCGGCATTCATTAGAGTAGGGGTATTTGGAAGAAAGTCCTTTGATACCATCAAGTTATAGTACTCAACTATCCGATCAGAATATTTCGACAGATGACCCTCAGCAATGTGCCGTAAAAGATCTTTAAAACTAATTTTCATATGTCCGTTTTTAGCCAAGTCAATGTAGTGTCTAATCAATGATTCAAAGTGATATTTGTTAAGATAGTGATTTCCAATTTTTAGTTTCAAGTCAAAATCATCTAGTTTTTTGTAATATTCTTCAGCTTCAGGGATATTTTGAACAATTTTGCTACTGGAATATGTTTCAGAATCGTGAAGAATATCTGGAATTGTTACAAGAATTGCGACTCGTTCAAAAAGCAATCCGGGATCCTCAACAATTTCATTATTATTGTCCCTTAACAAATAACGCGAAGCAAGCACTCTGAGTGAATTCACATCAAATGCTTTATCCACTTCGTCCAAGTCTTTCTTGTTCAAAATTTTCTTCTTCTCATCCCTTACTTTCCGCCTTTCGTGTCTGTAAAGGATATAGGCCTTTGCGGTTTCAGAAAGACCTTCTTCAATCAAGATAGATTCCACCATGTCCTGGACATCTTCAACACTAGGAACTCTATTGGTATCTAAAATGGAAAATTGTTGGTCCATCTTTTGAACAACTTTTTCAGATAATTTTTCGGCTAGCTTGTAATCAGCTTTGCCTGCCGCCATTAAAGCTTTGTAGATGGCATTAGAAATCTTGGAATTATTAAAATCGGCCAGTCCTTTATCTCTCTTCCTAATTTGCGCAATTGGTTTTTTGCTTGAGTTCGAAGAATTATCAATTTCGGTAATTTCCTTTGCCATAACGCATTATACAGCTAGTCCCTAGCTTAAAAATATTATTTTACTAAATAATAATACAATCAAGGTTTAAACTATTTGATTCGATGTCATTATATTATCCGTTATCGGGAAAGACTAAAAAAGTTGGAACCATAGACCTTGATTCTTTCAAGGTTAGCTTTTTCCATCCATAAGCTAACTCATCCAAAGGTTCATTCGAAAGTAAACCTC
>DAIRDV010000149.1:0-3304 GCA_036795955.1 Nitrososphaeraceae archaeon
TGTATCGCTTTCATAACAAGTTGGACAATCTGAATTTGTAATCATATTTTTCAATTCTTGCAAAAAATCTTTAGCTGCTGTTTTAGGATATTTAAAAGTTGGATCGTATATTTGTATTAGTTCAGTTAGTCTTTTTCGAAATATTCTGTCTTTGTTTAGCATTTTTTTATTAGCAAGAAAAAAAATTTAAGCGTTTCCACACCAAATATGGTGTGGAAAATCGTGACTCATTTTATTTTTTCTAAATCCTTCAACGGTATCCACTGATTAAACTTGTCACTATACCCACTCCACTTTACCAAAGCGTGTTCGACTCCACCAATCTTCTTCTTTCTTAATACCTTTTCAACTCTGTACAACTCTGTATTGGTCTTCTGCAATTCATTCTCATAAAAACCGCCTTCTAAAATTTCTCCAGAGGAGTCTTTCAATATATAAGTCACTGGACTCGTTAATTTCACTTTATCAATTTCAAAAACTTCCTCAGACCAGTTTGGTAAATATCCCTTCTCGAATATACCTTTAATTCTGCTTATTCGAACTTTGTCACCAACCTTTAAGAATGGATTTTTAGGTTTCATTGTATTTGTTTTATTGATAGTATTCATGAGAGCTAATTCATAATTACTTTTATCTCTTGCTTCGATTGGAGACATTCCAACTGTTCCGTGGTAAGTTTTATTATATTCTAGTAGTAATCTATCCAGCATATCTATCCAATTTCTCGTGTTCTCAGCAGTGAATCTCTGCCACATCCTTTCTTTCAAACTGCGGTTAAATCTTTCAACTACGGCTGACTTGTGTTCACCAAATGTTGAGTATCTGTTAATACCGTTATCGCTCAACCATTCATTCATATATTTGTTATAAAATTCTTTTCCTTGATCTACCCATAAATGTTTAGGAATATTTTTTGAATTTTTTGCAATCTTCTTGAAAGCTTCAGTTACAGTTTCGCCTTTCTTATCTTTCAATGGAATACTCCAGGCGAATTTGGAAAATACATCAATTACGTTTAACATATACCTATAACCTTTATTGAATTTTTGAAATTCTTGCATTTCAACTAGATCGGCTCCCCAAATTTCATCAACCGTGAATACGTTTACCTGTCTTCTAACAAATTTTCTACGAACTGGTTTGTGCAATTCCTCGGCTAGTTGCTCAAAGGGCCCAACTATTTTGCCTTCGCTGGGCCCTTCTTTTGGTTTTTTGAATCAATACCGAGTCCAAATCGAGCCTTATTTTTCATCAAATGATGCACAATATAAGCCATTTTTCTTTGTGTGGTATCGTATCTAGAATCATTTGCAATCTCTTCCGCTCTATGGGCGAGCGCTACATCACTAATATTTCGGTTAGCTGTATCTGGATTCTTCGTATAAAACTCGTCGTGCAATTTGCACATTTTATCTAATTCATTTATGCCTCGATATCCTTCCTTATTTCTTTCTTCGTATTTTGTACCTGGCCCGCAATACGAATATTTGTTTTGATTGTTGAAGGATCCACCTGGGACATATTCACCTCGACTGGCAGGAAGATGAATTTCTCCGATTTTTGAAAGAAGATCGTTAAATACACCTGAGCCTTTGACGCCAGGTCCTTTAATAAATCTAGACTTGGATTTTTGACATACACTGCATCTAGCAACAAGCAATCTTCTGTTATTTCTAGTCAATCTTTCGTGAACATCAACATCTTCAGTATTTCGCTTACATTTTAAACAATACATTTTTAAATAAAAAATATATTAATTAATTCGTTTTAGTTAGTACGTTTCCATTCTCGGAATTTGACCTTCATAGTTGAGCTTAAATAGCCTGTCAGAAATTATAACTCCATACAAATGGGTTTCAGCTGGTACCGCTTCGTCAAATTTCATTTCCAACTTGATGTTCATAACATTAGATCTAAGCTGTTCGCTCTGATAACGCAAATCTAGCACTATTATCGGATAGAGCGATTTGAATCTGGGGAAATTAATTTGCGTCCCTCCAATTAGGTTATTAAATCCGTAATATTCCTTTTTGAAGTCTTCTGCCATCTTGTAAAGACGAACGTAATCGTTCTTCGTATAATCAATGTCTATATTGTCTGTAGGATATCTCGTGCCGTTCAATTTTACGCAAATCGAATTTAATCGAACATGATCGAATATTGCAGGATTTTGTTCTTGTGTCATATTTTTGTTAGTCTGTAGACCGATAATTAACCACCTCGGTTTTTCTACTCCGGCAGAACTGTTCAAATTCCACTCGAAGTTACGCACGTTGGCGTTAACTGTAGTATGATCGTCACTTCTAGCACAAAAGTGCAAAGGGATGACAGATTTTTTCTTGGTCAACTCTAGTAATTCCGAACGCTTTATAGGTGAAGGTATTACCTTCGGCATGATCCATCTAATCTCCGTTAAATTAATTTTTCCGGCATCAGCGTCATTAGTCCTGTATATTGCAAGGTTGTCAGAAGCTCTTACAAATTTCAAAATGTGTTCAAGATTATAAACAACTCTAGTATATTCCGAAAATCCGAAAATGTGTGAAAATGGAATAATGAAAGAAAAGCTACCTCGCGGATCGGCACTCATCAACAACTTTCTGCGAATATCAAACCCTTCGTTGTAATTTCCATTTGAGGTGGGTCGATAATTTGCAGCCGGTGCTAGCACTGAAGCTTGAAATTTATCACTGTCCGCATGAGAGGACGTATCCTTAGACCAGCATTGATTCAAACCAGCTGTGCTATTAAAGTCATCTGGATAACTTAGCAAACCTAGCATTGATGTGGTTTGACCTGGATAATTCAACGTCTCCATGACTTGACCGCCTAGTCTGTATTGAATACTTGAAAACATATACATGACGGCGTTATTTATCAAAGTGATTTGAGCGGCAGCATCATGTGCCTGATCGTTTTCTCTCAGCAATCTCCCCTTAATTTCTAAAAAACTTTCTGCTGGAAGGTAATAGGCGTCGCTGGCTGGAATTTGTATTTCAATAGTATGACCAGTAGTGTTAAAATTGGCTTTAGATTGAGGTATAAATGTTTGATATTCCTTACTTTCAATGCTGTTATCAACATATACCGATGATTTTAGATTATAAACTTCGTTATTTATTTCAGTCTCCATTTTATATTATAAAAAAATTATTTAATAAAGTCCAGATTCTGATATGTATATCTCTTTACCATCATTATGATTTAACTGAGATTTTTCTAGCCCTAATTTGTGTACGAGTCTAATTTGTGTAGAGGTGGTAAGAGATTCTCTTACCACCTCTCGTAATGTCCTTTTTAAAAT
>DAIRDV010000150.1:0-3273 GCA_036795955.1 Nitrososphaeraceae archaeon
GATATTTACAACTGTCATTCCCATAGAACATGTTTGGAGCATCGACGCTAGCGCTGCAATCCCATCGGAACCATATCCATAACCAATGGAAGTTGGGACCCCTATTACGGGTATATCCGTAACTGATGAAACAAAAGAAGCAAGTGCACCTTCCATACCTGCTACTACCACTATAACATGAACTTTGGATTTTATCATGTTGGCGATTGCCTTTATTGTTCTGTGAATACCCGCTATGCCTACATCGTATTCAATTACAGTTCTGCTACCCATAACTTCTGCCATAATTTTAGCTTCTTCGGCAATTTTAATATCAGAAGTTCCAGCACAAAGTACTCCCACAATGCCATTTCTTTTGGGAAGTTTATGTTGCTTGCTCGAAATCAGTATTGTATTGATTCCCCGGTAAATTTTGAACTCTTGTTTTTCAAATTCTTTGGACATTTTTTTCATATACTCTGGACTCACTTTGCTCACTAGAGCAAACTTTTTCCGAGATAGAGTTGCTCTAATAATTTTACAGAGGTCTTTGTACTGCTTACCCTGAGCAAGAATTACTTCTGGTTTTGCACTTCTTGCCTCTCGCAGCGGATCTATTTTAGCCAAGTTATTTTCTACATACTCTATTGAATACAGTCGTAATTCCTGTTCTGCCGATGCAACAGTTATGTCGCCCCGGGCTAATTTTTCTAAAATTTTCTTAATTTCCATTTGCTTACGATTTCATTTAATTTCTTTTCTTAGGGTAACAAAATTTCATGGTGTAAAGCTCTTTATCGCGGTTTTTACACTCTCAATACCCAGGTCAAATACCTTTTTTTCATTTTCATCTAGTTTGAGCTCTATTATTTTTTCAATGCCTTCTTTTCCAAGAACACATGGAACGCCTATGCAAACATCGTTGTATCCATATTCACCTTCAAGAAGTGCTGAAACAGGAAGTATTGACCTCTTGTTCTTTATGATACTCTCTACCATAGTTGACACAGCATTTCCAGGAGCATAAACTGTAGCACCTTTTAGAGAAATTACTTCAGCTGCTATCTTTTTTGTTTTTGTAGCAAGGTCCTGTGATTGTTCTGGTGTAATGAATTCACTTAATGGTATTCCACCCATGCTGGAGAATCTTACAAGTGGCAACATATTCTCACCATGTTCGCTTATGACCATTGCTTGAATTGATTCGCGAGAAATTTTAGTTACCGTACTGATGTGTTCCTTAAATCTTGACAGGTCTAACATTCCCCCCATGCCCATTATCTTGTTTCGTTGTACTTCCAGTGATTTTATTACAAGATATGTCAATGGGTCTAGGGGATTTGTTACTACTATAATTTTTGAGTCATGAGCAAATGCTTTGATCTTACCGCATACTCCCTTTACAATATCAGCGTTTGTTTTAAGCAAGTCCATTCGCGTCATACCAGGCTTTCTACCCACTCCTGCGACAACTACCACAAAATCAGATCCCTTCATATCCTCATAGTTATTCGAGCCACTTGCAATGCAATCTATTCCCCGTTCTGCAAGTTGATGGTTAATATCCATTGCCTCTCCTTGTGGAAGACCTTCAACGATATCAAGAAGCATTACATCACCTAATTCTCTCAACGAGCAATTTAGGGCCACAGAAGAGCCTACACGCCCGGCTCCGATTACTGTAATTTTCATTTGACAATGAACGAAGTTTGAGATTACTTATAAAT
Source organism: Nitrososphaeraceae archaeon (assembly GCA_036795955.1). Lineage (GTDB taxonomy): Archaea > Thermoproteota > Nitrososphaeria > Nitrososphaerales > Nitrososphaeraceae > TA-21. The sequence continues at coordinate 1,707 of DAIRDV010000150.1, forward strand.
TTTCAAAATATTATCCACGATTTACAGCACTATAACATCCTCAAGCAGTAATCAATGCGTACCCTTGAAAATTGTTGAGGTGACGAATCAGAAACTGATAGCATAAAAGGCTTGTATTTAGATAAAAAGTACAATAGGAGTACAAAATTAATATAGTTTTCCTAATTGGAACAAAAATTCTCATCTTTTTGGCCAAAAATAGCCCGTATGCACAATGTTTTTATTTACACGTGAAATCTATTTTTTTATGGAAGGATACTGTGTAAAATGTAAACAAAAAAGGATTATGAATGATGAAAAAAAGATAACAATGAAAAATGGAAAACCGGCAACACAAGGAATATGCTCGGCCTGCGGAACAAAAATGTTCAGAATAGGCAAGTAATAATTCTGAAATATATGGATCCTTTAAAATTAACGTTCCCCATCTAATTATTTTTTAGACCTATTTTGATGGGGTAAAATTCCTAAGAGGATCCCTTTTGAAAGTAACATTTTGTTTATCACTTGAGCCTAAATTGTTATTCACCATTTCCTCTTTCCTTGAATCCGGTTCCCTGCCTAATTTCTGGTCGGATTCTGCATGTGCGTCTGTTCCTGATTTTGATTGTTTTGGTCCTGATTTTGTAGATTCGAAACTATCCAGTTTTTCAAGTGCTTGATTAATTTCCATTTCCAGATTCTTTATTTTTTCAGCTTCCGTACGTAATGAATAATCTAAATTTTCTTGGCGTAATGATGAATTTGCAAACTCTTCTTTTATGATATCAGGACGTGTCTGCTTCGGTGTAGTTGTCAACTTGAAATTTCTCTTGGAGAGATCTGTAAGCCTTGTATCTATTACTTTGATTTTGTCCTCAATTATAGAAACAAGATTGTTCTTAATTACGTTTAAATCATAAAGGTCCACAACCGATCGCGCATGCTCTATTTCTTCGTCGCATTTTCTTAAATCATGACCGTACTTTAACATCAATCTGTCAAATTCTAATTTACTTAGCTTACCGTCCCTGTAAGTCTCATCAACCTTTCTAGCCGAACCGGCAATGATAGACCTTTCCACCTGTAATGAATCCAACTCATTTTTCATCATCTCAAGGTCGCTGCTATTTTTAGAAGTATCGAAACTGTATGCTTGCTTTGGACTCTTTTTTATACCGTACATTTTTGCAATTCTTTGGGTTCTAATTCGACGAAAAAGCACAGAAGCTATTGCACCCAGTCCTATAGAAAACGATGCAATAACAAAATCCAATTTAAGGTAATAAATTACAACATACTGTTAAGTTTTATCCTTAACATCAAGTAACTCGTCGTTTAATCCAATCGTATTTTCTAATCTTTGGATCTGGATATCCGCATTTTCCACATGTCTTATCTCTTTTGTGAAATGCATTATGACCACATCTACGGCACCTTATATGAGTGCGTTTTCTGGTATACTTTCCCATTGAAGTTGTTCCTTTGGTCATGCAATTTTCCCTCCAAATTTAGACAAATGATATCAGGCCGGTGGTGGAGATATCATTACAACATTATCTCCTCTTACAACAATGGTTCCAATTTC
>DAIRDV010000151.1:0-3269 GCA_036795955.1 Nitrososphaeraceae archaeon
GAAATAATCTCGTTGTTGTCTCTAGTTGTGTTATTATTGTCTCTGGAACTCACAATATTTTTTGATTAATTCTATTTTATATATATTCAACTAAAAGTTTTGAATATAAAATTAAATCTTCTACTAGATTTCTTTAGGGCGTAACTTATCCAAACCTTATATACTCAAGTGATATGCATAATTCCATTATAAAATGAGGACCAAATTCGGCTTTACCCAGGGACTAAATATTGCCAGACTAGGTCTGGATGAAATACAAATTATGACAGCTTGTCAAATTGCCGACAGAATTGATTTTGATTCTATCTGGTCAATGGATCATTCTAACGTACCTCAGTGGAAAAATGCAGTTGTAAATGACGCATGGTTGTTACTCGCGGCAATTGGTGCAGTTACAAGAAATGTCGAATTAGGAACGTGCGTAACTGATGCCATAAGGCGACATCCTTCCACTATTGCACTTTCATCAATTACATTGGATAGACTGACTAACGGTCGAGCTATTTTGGGTATCGGTGCAGGAGAAGCACAAAATGTAGTGGATTTCGGAATTGAGTTCAAAAAGCCAGTAACTAAATTTAAAGAGCAACTGGAAGTTATAGAGTCACTTTTCGATTCCGATCCTGACAACAGGGTAAATTATGATGGTGAATACTACAAATTGATTAATGCTTGTTTGCAGGCCAAGAGCATTAGAAAACCCAGACCTCCAGTATACATCGCAGCAGGCGCTCCAAAAACCCTGGAACTCTGTGCAATTTATGGAGATGGATGGATACCAATAGGGTATACTCCCGCGCTGTTCGAACATCATGCAAATATTATCAAAGACCATGCAAAAAGAGCTGGAAGAGATATAAGCGATTTTCAATTCGCAAATGACGTAGATGTCTACTTTACAGATGATGGTGAGGAAGCATGGAATAAGATGAAAAATGCAGTAAAGGTTAGTTTATACAAACCAGAGCTGCTGAAGGTTCACAATATACAACAGGATTCAGAATTTGATTTCCGAAGATACTTTACCGAGTATGCAATGAACAAGCCAGAATTAATGGAACAAATGAAAAGAGCTGCAATGCAGATTCCAGATGACGTTGCAAGAAGTGCGATAGGCGTTGGCAAACCAGATGACGTGATAGAAATGCTAGAACGATTTATTGATGCGGGAACAAATCACTTCATAATTAGATTCTGGGGTGATGGATATTTCAAAAACATAGAAATGTTTGGCAAAAAGGTAATTCCCTATTTCAGAGAGCAGGAAAAATAACAGTACTTATTTATAGTAAAGATAAATTTCGAACCATCGAATAAAGACAGGACAATAAACTCAAGGATTTGATTTAGAAAGAAAAGAATCTAGCTTGATTATAGTTTTAATTCTTTTTCCTTTCTTACGAACAAGCGGCTCCGCATCAAATCCCATTAGACTTAGGTTCTCAGCAAAACTTTCAGCAAAACCGTGAAAAGTATAGATTTTTTCAGGGTTGCACTTTTTCACTACAGATATTAAATCATTGTAATCACAATGGTCACTGAGTGGTAAACAATGATCCAGTCCTAAAGAATACTTGTAATATGGCTTTACTGCCCATCCACTAAATCCTATCGATATGGCACCATATTTCTGCTTAATGTATTTTAGAAAGCCATTTTTGCATGATGTAATAGGAGCTATCAATAACCACGGTTTGTGAGAAGAAAGCATGTCAGATCTTTCTGCCTCAGTGAAGGTAACATAATTGTCCATGCTGACCCCAAACTCCGAATAAAGTTTATTCATCTCAGCTATAGAATCATGCACGATTAATGGTTTCCAATGTCTAAATACATTAGTTAGGATTTGAGCCTTCCCAAGAGTGTAGCCTAATAAAATAACTGGAATACCACGGTGGTACATTTCTGAAATTATCAAATTAGCCTTGTGTACAGTACTTTCAAAATTTGGAAAATAGTAATCGGGATGTCCAAAGGTTGATTCTATTATGAGAATTTTTGCTTTGGGCACCACTGCCGCATCCATAAATGCTCTTTTTCTTATTGATATGTCTCCCGTGTAATACATTTGATCTTCTATGAGCAATCCGTTAGAACCGAGAATATGTCCTGAATTTAGTAATTCAAAACCATGTTCTTCAAACGTTTCTCCATATTTGTATCCGCGATGCATTGCAATTTTTTGAGTTATTTTTGATGTGATTATTTTATTACCGCTTTCCTTAACGCATTTATATAGATGATCTGTATGTGCGTGAGAAATAAAAATAAGATCAGAATCTGGTTGCCTTTGTGGGTCAAGGTATAATTTTTTACCTTTATTGTCTACCGAAATACCATAGCCATCCACACAAACATCAAGCATCTGTTTCTTTGAATTTTGGTGAGTATATTAATTATAGTACTTGAATTTCCGTAAAAATTTTGTTTATTTTTTTTAAGTTGGTCTTAAACGATAATAAACGATGGCTAGTGAAGTAAAATTTAAGTTATGTTTAATTTCTAGTTTTGAGTAATGATACTAACTCGATATTGGTTTATTATTTCCATTTTAAGTTTGGGTGCAGTGCTTGTTATTTTTGAGATTTTTATTTTTTATCCGGTTATTGATTTCGATACGTATGCCTATGGACAAACAACCGTTACTGAATCTCCTAATCTGAATGTTGAAACATCAAATACTTCTTTCAATGCTGAGGGAACAATTAATACCATCTTGTTCTTGAAAGGTAAATCCAATGACACACATCCAGTAATTAGTGATATCAATACAAACCTGTCCTCAAAGTATGTGCTTGGAGGGAAATGGAGAGTTGATGTCTTGAAGGACAATGTGACGTATTTTAAGACCAACTTCACAATGATTGAAACTGATGGCCGCAATATTCATTATCATACGATAGTCTATAAGCCAATTTCAAACCAATCTGTAAGTCAAGAGAACCAGGGTAAACTTGGGACATTTTTTAAAAATAAGAATACCAACTCCTCTGGTTTTGATTGCAATGCGGATGTATATACAAATGGTGTCTTAGAATGGGAAAACGTTCCTATAACAGTATCATTCATAAATTCAAAAGTAATAATGATTGATATAAAAGATGAAAAAACTGTTGAACATTTTCTGAAAAGTCCGATTTATGGATTAATTAATTCTATTGATCTTATCAAACAATAGAATCTATTTTATGATTATCATCTCATTTCATGAGCTCCAAGTCATTGGTGGGTGAGTGTTTTTGAGTATTAATGCGGGCATTCCGGGCTAC
>DAIRDV010000152.1:0-3265 GCA_036795955.1 Nitrososphaeraceae archaeon
GATATGAGTACCTCTGAATTAGTTAATAGAGGAAAAAAATCGTGGGAATGGGGTGCTTCTCACATGAATATAATAAATACAATAATTAACGAAAATATTGCTGACAAACCATTAAAAGGCCTGAAACTTGGTCTCTCATTACACATTACAAAAGAGACATCCGTACTCATAATAGCGCTGATTAAGTTAGGTGCTAAGGTATCTTTATGCTCTGCAAATCCTTTATCTGTACAAGAAGACATAGCAGCATTCCTTTCGTCAAAGGGCGCAAAGATTTACGCTTGGAAGGATGAGACCAAAAAAGAGTACTCTAACAATTTAAGTCAGGTATTATCGGACAGACCGCAAATTCTTACAGACGATGGCTCAGATCTTCATGTCATGGCTCACAATGAGAAAATCCGCGGAGTAATAGGCGGAACTGAGGAAACTACATCAGGAGTAACGCGATTGAAGGCATTGGAAAAAGACGCAAAGTTGATGTATCCTGTAATTGGTGTTAACAATGCAAACACCAAACATTTATTTGATAATAGATACGGGACTGGACAAAGTACCTTATATGGAATCATCAGATTGACTAATGTTCTTATTGCTGGTAAACAGGTAGTTGTATGCGGCTATGGATTTGTGGGAAAGGGCATTGCTTCAAGGGCCAGAGGATTAGGGGCTAATGTTACTATTGTAGAGGTAGATCCCATTAAAGCAATTGAGGCATATATGGAGGGATATAACGTAAAGCAAATAAATCAGGTAGTAACCAGCGCGGATATTTTTATATCATGTACTGGACAAAGGGACGTCGTTACTGCACAACATTTTAAAAGAATGAAAAATGGAGTCTTACTAGCAAACGCGGGGCACTTTGACAATGAGATAGACGTAAAGAAATTATATATCGAATCAGACAAGAGATACCCAATTAGACCGTATTTGGATTGTTTTGAAATACACGGTAGAAAAATATACTTGCTATGTAGAGGTAGAGTGGTTAACCTCGTGGGCGCTGAAGGAAACCCACCTGAGGTCATGTCCATGTCTTTCGCAAATCAGCTGCTCTCAATACTACACATCTCTAAATATCATAGAAAAATGCAAAAGAGAGTCTATTCGGTGCCCGAAAAAATAGATCTTAAGATTGCAAATCTGTCTCTAAAATATTTAGGTATAAAAATTGATAAATTAACTCAACTTCAGAGAAAATACTCTGAATCTTACTAATTGTAATGGGCCAAATCAGGAATCATCTCTATATATCTTTGAAATGGCGTTTGAATTACAAGAATCATGAAGCTTTCATCTAAGATTGATACATAATATTTTATAAGAGATTGAAACAAAAAACTAGCTATGACTTGGAAGCGTGCCGCAAGTACCGAAGATTTTGATAAAAAAACTGGAAAGGAGGTAAACCTTGATGGAAATAGGATTGCAATATTTCGAACAAATGGGAAATTCTACGCTACAGAAGCATTATGTAGACATCAGGACGGTTCGATTGCTCCCGGAAAAATAGATGGAGAAGTGGTCGAATGCCCTTTGCATTCATGGCATTATAATATTCGAACAGGCGATTTATTGGATTATCTTGAGGGAGTCAAACTAAAAACATACAAGGTAGACCTCAAAGGAAAGGATATCTACATAGATGTTTGATTCAATTAAGAAATTATCTTGGAATGTCAAAGTTCGAGCTTGAAAATCTACAACAGACTCTCTGATACTCTTGAAGATATTGGTACAAACAAGGATGAGAAAATCCGAATTTATGTTTGCGGGATAACGGTATATGATGATTGTCATATTGGTCATGCCAGGACCATAGTAGTCTTTGACGTTTTAAGACGATATTTAATGTTTAAGGGAGCAAACCTAGTTTATGTGCAAAACTTTACAGATGTGGACGACAAAATTATAAACAGAGCCAAGTTAGAAGGCAAATCGCCTGATGAAATTTCTGCCTTTTATATCACAAGTTATTTTCAAGATTTTAATAAATTAAATGTAATGCAGGCAGATATTTATCCAAAAGCAACTGAAAACATGGACCAAATAATTGAGGCTATAAGAATATTAAAAGATAAAAACTATACTTATACTACTTTAAATGGAATTTATTTCAGAGTGCGATTATTTCCAAATTATGGTAAACTTTCAAAGAAACAAATTGATAATCTAGAAGAAGGTGCAAGAATTGAAGTAGATCATCTGAAAGAAGATCCATTGGACTTTGCGCTCTGGAAATTTTCTTCTGATATCCCAAATTGGGAAAGTCCATGGGGGAAAGGTAGACCTGGTTGGCATATCGAATGTTCTGCCATGGTATCCAGATTCCTCGGCAATAACATTGAAATTCATGGAGGAGGTACGGACCTAATATTTCCACACCATGAAAATGAAATAGCACAGTCAGAGATATTTACGCAAGAAAAACTAGCAAAAATCTGGATGCACGTCGGCATGATTACAATTAATTCGGAAAAGATGTCAAAGTCCCTCAGAAATATGATTCTTATCAAAAATGCCCTCAAAAAATGGGGGGCTAATGTTCTTAGAATTTACCTCATTTCAAGTCAATATTCAAAACCAATGGATTATAATAATGAGACATTATACGAATCGTTACAAAAATGGAGACAGATTGAGCATTGTGTCTATGAACTAAAAACTACAAGGAATGAATTTGGCGATCTAGACGAATTTGAGGATAAATGTAATAGTTATTTATCGGAGTTTATGACTTCTATGGATAGCAATTTTAATACTTCCTCTGGCGTTACATCGTTTATGAAATTGGTATCATATATTAACAATTTAAGCTCATCTGAAAAACTATCATCAACAGTTTCTGAAAAAGGATTGCGTATTGTAAACACAATAATGAATATCATTGGTCTAAAGATTACAGAAGTTGATATGAATACGAAAAACGATATCGAAAAGATGATCGACGAGAGAAATAAACTGAGGGCTAACAAAAAGTTTAAGGATGCCGATATGTTACGAAACAGGATTTTGGAATTATACGACGTTGAGCTAACAGATCATGTCAACTATACATCATGGAAAAAAAAGGAAATCATTGAATTTGAAAACCAAAATTATGGCTGAAAAATGAATATAAAGTCACAAAGTAATTCTTCTATCAATTCAATTGTAAATAAAGATATTAGAAAAACTATTAATTATTAAATTATCAACTAATTGTAGTTGAATTCCAAAAAATCATTATTAGGTATAGTCATACTGGCAGTGATTGTTTCCA
>DAIRDV010000153.1:0-3258 GCA_036795955.1 Nitrososphaeraceae archaeon
TCCCATGTTATGTATACATTATTCTTACTGGACTTCAATTTAATAATGTTTGAAATACCTGGTGTATTGCTGACATTTATGATATTAGTAGGCAACATTGATACGTTACTGATTTTGGAAAACATCACTTCACTATTGTTCAATCTGACATTGCTGATCCAGGAGGAGTAGATATCATCTCCCGACACGGATATCTCGGGATTTATGGAATCATAAGTTTTGTCGCCAAGTATGGATGTAGCATTTTGAATCGCGAAGGTACTAGAACCAAATACCGTCACGAACAAGAAAAAGAGTATCATAATACCAAAAGAAATTAGCGCTTTCTCTAATAACGGGCCAATAAACAGTTGATTTAATGTTTGAATTTTCAATCATGCCTCTTTGAAGCGGAGTCACGGATTACTCTATGGGCCAGCATTTTCATGCGAATAGATGGTTAATGATTTCCCAGTGCTTTAAAACCTTTTCACTATAGTAAATCAGACTTAGAAATTCAAACGTAAGTGTATGTAATTTGATATTGAAATTTGAAATTAACTGGAGACCATCCTATAGTCAATTGATAATTCTCATGCCAAATAACATAACTCTAGTGTAGAATGGGTCGGATCGTCGCGAGATCTTCATCGTTTTTTCCTCAGATTTGCGCAGCAACAAGATTCACCTCATCCCCTTTTTATATTTAGCCTCGATTGTTTTTAATGTTTCTAAATTTAATGCGGAAACATTCTTTCTCAATTTTTTGAGGGTACCTGATAAACTTAATACAATGACAGGTGGTTGAGTCATACTCAATGAAAATAAAAAATAATCGAGATATTTTAGTTTGCATCCAATGAGTAAAGTGTTTCCAAATTCAGAATCATAAAGCCTCAACATGGCAAGTTCACAATGAAGAACGCCGAAGAGTTCCTTAAATCGTTTGACGATTATTTCATGCAGCTGGAAGGGTTTGTATGAATGAGTTTCACTGTATGATATCGCGAAATATCTTCTCTTTTCTCTGTGTCTTAGCATTGTCGAGTCCATTTTACCTTATTTTTTGTTTCAAGCCATTTAGATAATTGTTCCCAGTAATTTGAAGGGGTTATACCCATGAATTTTAAAATTGATTCTATGGTTCTAGATGACACCATTTCGTAAATTGAGTATGCACCGCTAGACAATATGAACTGGCACTTGTTTGAGTTACATACTTCATATATAGCTCTCGCTTGTCTAATCCATCTGGCTATCATATGAGCCTCGAGTTTTCTTGCAGATGAAATTGAAAGTTCTATTCCAAGACCTCTTTTTGCTTTACGCTTAATTCCATCCTTACTTTGAAAAGGATCGATCGTAATTAAATCGGTCTTGGAATCTAATGTTTTAATATTGTCTGATACAATCAGGTATGTACAATAGTCCGCAGTTGAAAGTTTTCTATTCATCCTTAAAATAACTCCATCTCGGTGTGTCGAATCTGTTACATAGTTTGAATCAAAACCTACCAAATCCAGACCCATTATCTTTGCCATGGATAGCGCCTTGTCAAAGTTAGAAATATGTATCCCGAGATCTATTTTCTTGTAAATAGATTCATCACATGATCCTTAAATTTATTATTTTGGTTAAACCCTTTAATTGGTTTAAATCTTATTCTTATTGCATCCTGTTCTGAGAGAGATATTATTCCCCTACACACCGATTGCTTGTTCAATCTGATGTAGAAATTGTTTTTTTCATCGAAGGAATCGGAAAAAGAACCCAGAACATAGTTTTTCTCACCAATTTTTAGACTTGAAATTATTCTTTCTAATAAAGCACTTGATTCGTTGTGATCACATTCTGCAGTAATAATAGAAATTTCATTGCCCCAATGGCCCTCAGCTTTAGATATAGAAAATTTTTCGGTCGATATCAAAAATACATCATGCATCTTCATAAGAATTTTTTGGATATCCTCTGTCGCATGAGCTACCACTTTAATGCTTGTTGTAAGAGTCAATCTTGAAAGATTATTTCAAAATTAGTGAAGGATGATCCAGACCTAGGTTGAATCGGTTTTTTGTTCAGCTTCCACAGGTTGAGATTCTGGTTCGATTTCTTCACTCTCACTCTGAGTATCACCGCTTTCGTCTACACTTTCAGAAACTTCACTCTGAGTATCACTGCTTTCGTCTACACTTTCAGAAACTTCACTCTGAGTAGATGCTTGAACACTGGATTTATTTGAAGAAACTAGTTTTGTTTTCTTAATACCTATATGTCGCAACGATGCAATTTTTCTTCCTTTTTCCAGTAACTCCCTATGAAATTCGCTGTTGTCATCAGTAACTTGCTTTATAAAGTTATTTAAATCCCACTGAGGTATTTTTTCGGACAATAATTCATGGATTACTCTTCTTAATTCATGCTTCTTTGATGAGTTGATCCTACGTTGACTAAACGTTACGACTTCAACCCTAAATTCATGACCATCATTTGTATTATAATTATGAATGTGAGTAATCATAGAACTCCCCCTTCTTACAAGACTTCTTAGGAATTCCTTTCCATATTCATGCCCCTTGAAAATTGTAGTGGCCACTCCTTCGTTCACCTTTTCAATCTCTACAAATACCTTGGTCTTGTGATCTGCTTGGTCTTGTTTCTTGATATCGTACAGCGTATTCTCAACTACGCGACCTACGGCCGTATTTGCATCTGTTATGGGCAGATAATTGATATGATGTCCTCCGAAATCTCCAAAAGAACTAGGCGAGTCTAAAATAAGCCATTGTTTGTCTCTCCATTTGTCTCTAACTCTCCCGCCCCTTCTTGCACCTTTAGCCATGAAAAAAACCGCCTACGCCCAAAGTATAAGTCATGCCATTTTTGATTAATTGAAAACAGGAAAGAAAAAAAAGTTTAATCTGACATTGGTTTCCCGTCAGATGAGTACTTTACCTTTTTATTTTCAGATGATGCAACTGGTGCGGCACGATGTCGATATCTTTTTCCTCTGGAAGAACCCAAGATAATTACGAAACCTATGAAAGCCGCAGTAGTTATTGCATACATCAACATTCCATCAGCCATAAAATGGCTTCTCGTAGCTAGTTTAAAAATATTTATGCACTTGGCAATTTATTTTCTTGAAATATATTTAAAAATGCAACCAAACCGATAAATTATTTACAATATATCATTGAATTTTAACAGGATGAGCAGTAGAAAATACCGTTAATCTGTTTCGTTTTTTGTAATAATTTCATGACAAGTAGCATGTTCTAA
>DAIRDV010000154.1:0-3257 GCA_036795955.1 Nitrososphaeraceae archaeon
ATAACAAAGACAAAATTCATTAATGTTAGGGGCCTAACCTATCCCGGTAAATGATATACGAAAGGGAACAAGTTACCCTAGAAATTAGATCGTTTATAGAATCCTTAAACCATGAAAGTGAATCAGGCGCAGTAGTCGTGGTAGAGGGAAAAAAGGATGGAAATGCCTTAAGAGATATAGGATTCAACGGTGAGATTTTGGTTTACAACAATTTTAAAGGAATAATTAATCTTGTTGACTATTTATCCCGAAAAGGAAAAAAGGTTATACTTTTGTTTGATAGAGACAAGAAAGGCAAAGCTCTTACATCAAAAATTATCAGAAAACTAGATCTGCTATGTCCCCATGATAATTTGTATTACAAAAAATGGTTTGTGAAGATGACCAGGGGGCAGATCACTTGTGTGGAAAACCTGTCGAAATATTGTTTACCGTTTGTGGAGAATTAATAATAGGAAAACTTTCTGTGCTTTAATCTAAGTTTATATCTGTTATGACCTATCTTAAGGTTTGATGCAAAGAAGCGTTGTAAATAGCTATGAGTTGAGAAATGATTTTCCGATTTTTAAGAAGAAAATCAATGGTAAGGATTTAGTATATCTTGATAATGCTTCTACCACGCAAAAGCCATATTCGGTGATAGAATCGATAACTGATTTTTATTCGAATTATAACTCTAATATTCATAGAGCGGTTTATCAACTTGCAGAAGAGGCTACAGAACTCTATGAGAATTCCCGTGACAAAATTGCAAATTTTATCAATGTGCGTCCTGAGGAAATCATCTTTACAAGGAACACAACTGAATCAATAAATCTTATTGCGCATTCTTGGGCTAGATCGAATCTTAAAAAGGACGACGTCATAGCCATAACCGAAATCGAACATCATAGCAATATCGTACCTTGGCAAATATTGTGTCAAGAGATCGGTACGCGTTTGGAATATGTAGGAATAGATGAAAGCGGATTTTTGGATGTTGAATATTTAATTGAATTGATTTCATCCAAAAAAGTAAAACTGGTTTCGATAAGCCATATGTCAAATGTCCTTGGAACTATAGTACCAATTGAAAGGATCATTAAAACTGCGCATCAATACGACATACCGGTGATTGTAGATGGCGCACAATCGGTCCCGCACATGCCCGTAGATGTCAAAAAATTGGATTGTGATTTTTTGGTCTTTTCAGCACATAAGATGTTAGGTCCCACTGGAGTAGGAGTACTATATGCAAAGAAGGAATTTCTTGAAAAGATGAAACCGTTTATGGGCGGTGGCGATATGATAAAGGAGGTTTTCAAATTTCACACAAATTACAACGAAGTGCCGTACAAGTTCGAGGCAGGGACACCCAACATTGCAGATGTGGTTGGTTTTGGGGCGGCTATCGAATATCTGGAAAAAATTGGGATGGAGAATATAAGGAAACATGAAATTTCTTTGACTGAATACGCTCTTGAATCAATGCAGTCTTTGAAGTATATCACAATATATGGTCCGACAGATTCAAATTTCAGAGGTGGAGTAATTTCGTTTAATATTGCAGATATACATCCTCATGATCTTGCAACAATAATGAATGATCATGGAATTGCAATTAGGTCTGGCCATCATTGCGCCCAGGTATTGATGCAGCGACTTGATGTACCAGCTACTTCCAGGGCTAGTTTTTACATTTATAATACTAAGGAAGAAATAGATAAGTTCGTTAATGCTATTAAAGAAGCGGGGAGGATCTTCAAAATATGAGCGATGACATATATAGAGAAATTATACTGGACCACTACAGAAACCCAAGGAACAAGGGTAAATTGGAAAATGCAGACGTAACAGTGCATGACAGTAACCCTCTATGTGGAGATGAAATTGACATTCATTTGAAGGTAAATGATGGTGTAATCAGCGATGTAAAATTTGAGGGAAAAGGATGTGCTATCAGCCAAGCCAGTGCTTCTATGCTAACTGAATTAGTCATGGGAAAGGATTTGAATGTTGTCAAGGATTTGAAAAAGGAAGACATCCTTGAGAACATCGGCTTGACAAATCTGGGACCTGCAAGAATCAAATGCGCCCTACTTTCTCTAAAAGTGTTGAAAGTTGGGATGATAAAATATTATTCAGACAATGATCCTAATTCTGCTGAACAAATCAAAAATGAATCTTCTCTTTATTGACACCAGTATTATATTTGCAGTGCGTAACTTTTGATTTTCATTGATACCTGCTAGTTTACTGCTGAGTCAAGAATTTTCTGGTAATCATGATTGATATACATCCGATCATTTCAATTTATGGTCCTCTTAATTCTATTCATTTTATTAACCATAATTGTCCTTTTTCGTGTGTTCTTTCCAATAGATTCTTTTATCTTTGATAGTTTCAGCTACTATGACCCTGGTAAGTTCTTACTCTACACTTTAGTAATAATTTCATCATTCGGCGAAGTAGTAAATCTGATTTTTGTTGCCATTGTATTTACGATTATCAGAAGAACAAGAAAGATGGGAATGATTCTCATGATAGCAATAATGACACTGGCGATATCAGTATCCTATTTGAAACCAATAATTGCTCAGCCAAAGCCTCCAGAATCACTAAAGATTCCAGTGCTTCCAAAGGGATTTCAACTTGAGAGTGATAGCCTACTGACTGAAGCACGAAATTTCTCATATCCTTCAAACCACACGGCTATCATTACTGCTCTCGCATACATTGTGGGCACTATAATTGGACTGAAGAGCAAGAAATACTCATTAATTCTTTGGATACTACCGCCAATGATTATGTTCTCAAATTTGGCTCTAGGATTAAACTATCTGAGCGATTTAATTGGTGGTTTGCTCCTAGGGTTGATAATTGCTATAGTATTGAGTCATGTTTTGAAACTTGAAACCCCTTTTATGATGAATAGGTTCAAAGGCGTTTCGCAGTAAAAAAATTTCTGTTTTCATAATTTCTCTGCTATTTTAGGATTCAATAACAACCACCCATAGTTATCATCATCATGAATATATCTGATATCTCTCAGATTAGCTATTAACTTATTTTTCTTTAGGGAGATCATGATTTCGGCGTGGATAGTAGCTCCTAATCTTTTTACATAACCCGCATCTAGCTGTCGTGGCAACAAAATCCTCCAGCTAAATTCCTCTGGTTTGGATTGTCTATAATGCTCTACAAATTCATCAATCATAGGCTTGATGTCAGATATGTCACTTATTTTGCGGGTAAGTTGTACTGGAAACTTTCCCAGC
>DAIRDV010000155.1:0-3256 GCA_036795955.1 Nitrososphaeraceae archaeon
TTGAATATTTAAACCAATATTACATTAATTAAAAATTAATTATAATAAAATTATTGAGGCGGCCTTTTACTTGCATTCTCTTTAGATTTTGAAGCGTAGGTTTCGATATCGTTATTTTCAACCCGCTTCAGTCTTTTTGATTTCATATCTATCTGTGCCATTTTGATATGCCTTGTGCCAGTTTTCTCTTCACTGACTAGATATATTGATTCCAAAGCAAGGCTACTTGCTTCTTCCATGCTAATGTCGGCGTGGTAATTTTTTTCCAGGAATTCATTAACCTGATCACTTCCATTTCCAATTGCAACGGCATCATAACCAATGTACGTTCCGCTTGGATCAGTTTGATAAAGTGAAGCGCCGTTCTTATCAACACCGGCGAGAATCAAAGCAACGCCATATGGTCTAACTCCTGCATATTGAGTAAATTGTTGAGCCATATCTGCAAGATTTTTTGCGACACCTTCAACATCCACAGGTTCATCGTATATCAGTCTATTACTTTGTGCGAAAAATCTAGCATGATCCACTTGGGTTCTCGCATCGGGGATATATCCGGCTGCTGCGACTCCTATGTGATCGTCTATTTGAAATATTTTTTGAGTAACATCAGATACTTGTAATTTCCTAGCTTTTTCTTCAACCGCAATGACAACGCCATCCTTGCTTTTTATTCCGACTGCTAGGGTTCCTCTTCTTACAGTTTCAATAGCATATTCTACTTGGTATAGTCTACCATCTGGTGAAAACACCGTTATTGCTCTATCATAACCAGCTGCTGCAGGTAACAAATCAGCTCTAACTTGTTTGCATTCGTTAATTTAAGTCTACCTTAGTATCATACTTTAAATTGTCAAAGTATTTTCTGAAAAGCTGACCAACATTTGGAGGAAGAAATAACTTTTTATGGTCATAAGAACATTCTTTCACTGCACCCAAGAACAATCGAAGTGACCAAGGATCCTAATCTAACTAAAAATGGTGACTGTATCATTGGAGTTTCTGCTAACAAAGCTTGCGATGATCTCAATATTTCTGTCAAAAAGAAATTAAGAACTAAAGATACAATTGTTAAAATGAAAATAATCGTAGATCAGGATGAATTTGAATTAACAGGTATTGGCAACACTGATCTATCAATTAGCCATAAACATGATATTGTGCTGAGAAAATCAAATTATGCTGATTCTAGAACACTCGCTATCTCTTGCGACAAATCAGCAATTGATATTCCAAGGGATCTAGTCAATTTGCTAACTGTTTCTGATGCAAGAGGAATTTTGAGAGTAACAATAGAATAATAGTTCTTTCTTGTTTGCTCAAGGCATTGGATTGCTTACTTTCATATTTTTGAAATTTTCTCATATACGTATTTGTACCGCTTTAGCAATTCACTAACAACATCCATAGGCAGCTCTGGAGGTATTGGCTTTGTTCCTTTCTCAGAGGCCCGCTTAACTTCATCTCTGAATCCAATTTTAGTTAACCAATCTCTAAGATATTGCTTATCATAGCTGACTTGTTCTTGACCTTCCTTGTATGATTCTTCAGTCCACATTCTGAATTCATCAGGTCCCAATGAATCAGCCAAAATGATCTCACCCGATTCGGGATCCTTCCCGAATTCAAATTTAACGTCTGCCATAATAAACCCTGCCTTATTGGATAATTCTGACATTTGTTTGTAAAGTCTTATTGATGTGTCTTTTAAGTATCGCAGTTCATCTATCGTCACGATACCTTGCGTAGCGATTTGCTCCTCATTAATAGGAAGATCATGGATGTTTGACTTTGTTGTTGGATCAAATAACGGTTCATCAAGTTTTGAAGCAAGTCTTAAGTTGTTCCCTAGATTAGGAACGCTTGCAGGGCTGCAGTACCTTTCATACAAACTACCATACAGATATCCTCTCACCACACATTCAAGTGGGACCATGTCAAGTTTCTTTACCATCATTCTGTCTTTGCCCTCTAAATGTACCATGTGGTTTTTAGTATTCAAATAGTTGAACCAGAATTGGGCAAAACTACAGAGAATTTCTCCCTTTCCTCCTATTTCAGTAATCATAGGTACATCATAGGCCGATACTCTGTCTGTAAAATGAAATAGCAAATTTTTATCATCTACTTCATAAACGTCTTTTACTTTGCCACTATGAATGAATTTCATGATTAATAATCTAAGCTCTGCACATTTATCATATAATGTTTTTACCCTTCAAATCCATACTCAGTCCATTTTTTTGTTACTAATTTGATAGTACTTTCGTCAGGTAGTACTTCTTCTTGAATGGGTCTTTGATATCCTTCCTCCTTCATTTTCTTAGTTGCATCAATACCCATTTTTGATCCCAGATTCAATAATGGCGATGCTGGATCTAACGTATCTGTGGGTGCATAATCAATTATTGTAGTGTCTCTCTTTGGATCTGCTCGGGTCGTCACTGCCCAGATAACGTCATTAATATCATGTACGTTGACATCCTGATCTACTATAATCAGTATTTTTGTGAGAGACAATTGACCCATCCCCCAAAGGCCCATCATTACCTTTTTCGCCTGTCCTGGATATCTTTTTTTAATAGAGACTATCGCGAGTCCCTGAAACCAACCTGCAGGAGGCATCGAAAAGTCCACTACTTCAGGTTGGAAGAGCCTTACTAGTGGTAGGAATGATCTTTCAATGACCTTGCCTATGTATGCGTCTTCAAGTATTGGTTTTCCTACAACTGTGGTAAGGTAAATTGGATTTTTTCTCATCATTATACCTGTAAGAGTGAATGTGGGAAATGATTCGGGTGGTGTATAGTAACCCGTATGATCACCAAAAGGGCCCTCTATATTAAGCTCAGCGGGATCAACAAAACCTTCTAAAACAATTTCTGAACTTGCTGGAACTTCAACGTCTATGGTTCTACACTTTACAAGATCTATTCCCTTTTTACGAGTTATCCCAGCAAAAAGAAATTTGTCTAGACCTTCTGGAACGGGAGCAACAGCGCTAAAAACAGTTGCAGGATCTGCTCCTATTACTATAGCCACTTCTGTTTTTTGCGAATTATCTTTATTCATTTCAAAATGCAGCGCACCCCTCTTGTGAATTTGCCAATGCATTATCGCTTTTTTAGAATCGATTACCTGTAATCTGTAGACACCCATATTACGAATTTGAGTTTCAGGATTCTTAGTTACTGTTATCCCGAAGGTAATGAATCTCCCAGAATCTTTGGGAAATGACTTGATGATAGGCAGAATA
>DAIRDV010000156.1:0-3238 GCA_036795955.1 Nitrososphaeraceae archaeon
ATTTTGCTACCCAATCACTATTAGATACACCAAATGGAGATTCATGGTTAGAATAAAATTCCACATTATATCCAGCTGCTATAGAAATCGAAAGTAAAAAAATTGCTGCAATAGATGATAGAAAATACAAATTCAAATTGATAATTCTAATTCGACTAGTATTTAATATATCCAAAAGTACTTTAGTATGTCTCAGACATCGTTAATATCTTGTCTATATTAGAGAATTGTTCCTTCTTCCTAGATTGAATTATTTAGTGAATTTAGAGTTTTGTATCTAAATGAAATAATAACATTGCTTTTCTTTGATGTGTTCGAAAAAACTAGAAATAAATAACATAATGGTAACAGTTCAAAGAAAATTCAAATCAAATATGCTAAAGTGGGACCCGCATCAAACAGGCTCAAATCAGCCTGTCAGAATCAAGCATTACTCAATTCAGGAACATGTATATGTTTATAAACAAAAATTGTATTTCAATCATGATGGCTTGGTTCCAATTTGCTTTGACCAAGAAAAGAGCATTGACGATAATCTTAATCGTAACATCATTGATGATTATTGATTCGTCAATTGCACAATATTTTGGATCAAGTAATAGAGAACTGCCCTCTTCTATTTACGTTAATATCTTTTTGACTATTACAATACTATTTGTAGGTATTGTTATTTTACTCCTCAGCATTGTTAAGGATAAAGATTCAGATTCTGGATTAAGGCGCGGATTGACAGTAAGACAATCGTATTTCATAATAGTATTAACACAATGCTTACTATTCGCCGTTTTGTTGATTATAATTCAACCAATTATTGATTTGGCAAGTTACCATATTTTGTCATTGCTGGCCGCCGTTTACATTAGCCATATCTCGGCCTTATTTTTTCTAATTTTTCTAGCGCTAACTCTAATCGATTGGATTATTATAAAGAGAGATAAAGTTCTCTCTTTATATACGATATCTTTTTTATTAACAGCCTTCGCTATTATGATCTCACTTGTTTATGCAACGCTTGTACTAACTTATCAACCTTCCAATATAGGACCTTCTTCTTTTCACTCATCGTTACTAAACGTTCCAAGTTCACAGCTTGCTAATTCTTTTGGTACTGCACTTGATGTTCTCACAATAGTATCATTCATTTCAGTTTGGATTGCTTCTGCTGTACTTCTAAATACATATAGTAGGAGAATAGGTAAATTGAGATATTGGACGATAATATGTATACCAATTATCTATTTCTTATTTCCGTTTGAGAAAAACTTTGTTGACATATTTGGTTCACTCGTTACAGCATCTCCGGTAGTATTTGGATTAGTAAACTTTCTGTCATTTAGCGCCACAAAACAAATAGCCGCTTTATTCTTCAGTTTAACATTCTTGACTGCCTCTACCTTAGTTACAAAACATGAAATGCGAAAGTATCTGTTGATATCGGCGGTTGGCATCACGATCCTGTTTGGCTCTATCAAAATAAGTACCTTATTGTATGCTACATATCCCCCCTTTGGTATCATAACAATATCATTTATGCCTATTGGATCTTATTTGGCTTTTACTGGCTTGACCATTTCAGCGACACTCGTAGCTCGCGACAAAGCGCTACGAAAAGAATTTTATAATAACGCGAAAACTCAGCTGAGTCTTCTCAAAACAATTGGTGTGTCAGAGATGGAAAAAGAATTGATAAAAGGTTACAAAGCTATTGAGAAACATTCAGAGATATCAGAGATAAAGGCCATACCTTTTGAGAAAGATAACGTAAGAGAAATTTTACACAATATCGTAGACGATCTAGACAAAGAGAACGTGCGAAAACTTTTACAAGATGTGTTGGCGGAACTTTACTTTAAGGACGACGATACTAAATAATATGAAAAATGCCACATTTTTGTAAATAATTTATATTTCAGGATCTGTTGATATCCATTATGAAAAATCGCCTATGCCAATTAATTTATTTTATGTTATTGTTTGTTTTCCTTTTTCCTAAAATATATGCATTAAATATTTCCTCATATACTTTTCCAGTAGAATCAAAGCCGTATGGACTAACGTTTGAGGAGTGGGCATCGAAATGGTGGCAATGGGCATATAACCAAACAAAGGGAAGCAATCCGCTAGTTGATGACAATCGAGGAAGTCTGTGCAAAAATGGACAGGATAATGAGAATGTTTGGTATCTTGCAGGAACGTTAATTAATAATTCAGAGGTAGTCAGATACTGTACGGTTCCATTAGGAAAAGCAATCCTATTTCCAATATCAGTAGCAGAATGCTCCGCTTCGAAATCCAATTGGTGGAATAATTTATTCTCAAACATTACAGAACAGCTTTGGAAAGTATGTAACGCAAAAATGATAAAACAGAATGTAACCTATGACGATCAAACCATGAATCCAGTGTTCGTTAAATCGTCTAAAATATTCAAATTGGTGCTTCCACCAAACAATGTAAAGGATGTAGAACCTGGTGAAAAAGAAGCTGTCAACAAAGGTTATTGGCTAATGATCGAACCTCCAACTACAGGAAAGCACAATATAACATCCTTTGCAGTTGACAGTCACAATTTTAGATCGAATGTGACATATTATTTGACAGTCAAATAATATTTCATATTCACTTTTATTGTACCTGAGCGACAGGAACCAAATGAGCTTATTGTATGTTTTCCTTCAGCGAAACTATTTGGCTTTAGAAACAACCAATAACCATCTGTTATAGCCATTTTTCCATCCAATGAAAAGAAATTTGGTGTAGATACCCTTATACAATTATCTCGCATTTCTATTGTGTCGTCAATTAGTACACTTATTACGTCCTTATTGATAATATCAATTTCTAATTTCGCATCCTCTCTGAGCTTTTCATTATGTTTTTTATCACTAGTATAATTGATTCCAATCCAATTTATTGGTGAAAGTAATATTGCCTTATCCTTATCAATTTTAAATTTTCTTTCATCAAGTTCGCTCTTTACATCTACTAGTCTTCCGGGAATCAAAAATACTGGTCCTTGATTTCGCTTTCTATCGGAGAAAAGATAACCTTGCCACCACTTTTCTAACCATTCGGAGTAGCTTAGTCCAAACGGTTTATCCTCTAAATTATAAGTAGGAAAAAAACTTGGATTGGTTCCCTTATTTTCATTCATATTCTACATTTAATTATGTCTCGCCATTACTTCAGGGGCTGAACCAGCTCCAAGTAAAAGTGCTATCGTTACTCCTCCGGTCAG
>DAIRDV010000157.1:0-3229 GCA_036795955.1 Nitrososphaeraceae archaeon
GGTTACTGAAGAAGAGTAATTTATTATGTGGTGTCAATTTATTTAGTATGTTACTACCTTTGGTAACATTTAAGTCGGATTCGGTGGGACTGATAGTGCTAGCGTTCCAATATTGGAACGTGTATCAAAATCAAAGTGTTTTAGGTCTATCGTTTATTCCAGTATCAGTACTTAGACAGCGGTGCAGTAGAACATGAAATCTCCTACTTACCGTTTATTCCTTCTTTTATTTCACCACTTATGTTGCCCAATACGTCCGCTGCTCCTGTACCAATCTTTTTGGCAGCATCTTCTGTCTTGTTTAGTATTCCTGAGCCGACATCGCTCATATTTTGCCCAAGCTGATTTAGTGTCGAACCTACTTCCTCTCTTGCCTTATTCAAGCCCAAAGAAGCGTTTTGTCCTAATTCGGAATGATTTACTGAATCCATCAGACTGCCAGCCGCATATGATGCATTTGTAGTTGCATTTTGAGCGCCTACGTTGTTCATTAAAGTCAACGTCATCACCAATATTGTAGCTCCAATTATGATAAATTGTTTATACACAAAATTCAGAGAATGCGATTTTAATTTAAATTTTCAGATGCATTTTCTAGCCGTCGCATGAACTTTTTCGAGGACCTATCGCTTTAATGGACTACACTCACAGACCACAACACCATCAAAATGGTAAATACACTATCTTTCATCGAGAATATTCTAATCAATGTACGTTAGTATTGACTTAATTAGAAATTCTTAATTTTTTATAGTAATTTCATATTTTGAAAATGTTAATAAGGAATCCATTCAATTAAATAATTGGTACGATAAATTCCTACACATTCTGAAAAGAAACTTGTGATTTTCATGTTCCAGTTTTACGATATCTTTATTTTCTGCTGCTAATTAGGAATAGGTTACAAATTAGTGACCCTTGTGGACACAACCATTCAACTTGCAGTTGTTATTTTAGGAGCAATTGGTATGTCAGTGCCATTTGGACTCTACTTGGCTAGGATGATTTCTTTTGAGCTCCGCCCGCTTGAAAGACCTCTGGCCAAAGTGGAACGAGGGTTCTTTAAACTAATGGGAATTGACGTAGATAGGCAGATGACATGGAAACAATATTTCTTTGCCCTCTTTACCACTAGCATTATTTCCCTGGCGTTTGTAATAATGGTCCTTGTATTCCAGAATTATCTACCTTCATCACAACACATTGATGGATTTTCTATTGATTTAGCATTCCATACTGCGGCATCTTTTATTACTAATACTGATTTGCAACATTACGTAGGAGAGAATCAACTTTCAATAGTATCTCAAATGGTAGCATTAACATTTTCAATGTTTATCGCACCAGCAATTGGTATTGTGACAGCTTTTGCATTTATTCGGTCATTTATTAGAAAAAATTTTGGTTTAGGTAACTTTTATGTCGATTTTGTAAGAGTTATTATTACTTTGCTATTACCGATTGCATTTATCTCTTCGTTACTATTGATGATTACAGGCGTTCCTCAGACTATTAATTCATCATTAACACTTACCACTATAGAAGGAAATAACCAGACAATATCTATGGGACCTGTAGCTTCTTTTGAATCAATAAAACAGTTGGGTGAAAACGGCGGAGGATTTTTTGGAGCTAATTCTGCTCATCCATTTGAGAACCCTACGGGTCTATCTAATACCTATGAAATGTTCTTAATGATAGTAATTCCGTTATCATTTCCAATCGCTTACGCCAAACTATTGGGTAAAGGGAGAGGAATATCAATACTGGCAATAATACTCATTGGATTTGGTGGATTGCTTATTTTCGGAATATATACTCACCCAGTTACCTCATTAATAGAAACTCGATTTGGAAGCTTCAGTAGCACCTTATTTAACATGATTTCAATTACATCAAACACTGGAGCCATAAATGCATCTTTAGCTGGAATGACGCCCCATGCTGTAATCTCTTTTCTAGTTTCTATGTTTGTTCAGGCTATACCAGGCGGCGCTGGAACTGGAATGGTCTACATGTTAGTCTATGTGTTATTGACATTGTTTGTAGTGGGTCTTATGGTAGGTAAAACACCTGAATTTATGGGTATGAAAATAAGTCCTAAAGATGTCAAGATTGCAATGTTCATATTTTTAGTTCACCCCGCGCTAATACTTATTCCAACTGCAATTGCATTGACCACAGGAAGCGCTCAAGTTATCATAGGCGAGAAGGTAACCCCTCTTGGCTACACCCAAACCCTTTATGAATTTGCTTCTGCTGCTGCCAACAATGGTTCAGATTATTTTGGAGCTTCAGCGAATACTCCTTTTTGGAACTGGTCGACAGGCATAATTGTATTCCTTGGGAGATACATTCCAATCGGACTCATGTTAATTATCGCAGGTTCCTTTACTTCCAAAGAGCGAAAAGAAGTCATAGAACCAATTAAAACCAAAGGACTAACATTCGTTTCTGTTGTCCTTGTGGTAACATTCCTACTGACAGCTCTCGCGTTCTTCCCATTCTTGGTGATAGGCCCATTTTCAATGTGATTGGAATGAGGAACATAATCAATAAAATATGGAATATGTTTGATAGTAAAGGGAAGGTTAGTGAAAAGAACTCAAGAAGTGAGTTTTTTACAACATTAAATGGTAAAGTAATATTGGATTCGGTAACGAGACTTAATCCGACTTATTTAGCTAAATTTAATCCTGTTATGTTCACAGTAGAGATTGGATTCTTTCTAGTACTGTTAATTGCAATCTTTCCCAACATCTCAATAGAATTTGTGAACAGAGACCAAATATTTTACTTTGAATCTGCTATCATTCTGATTCTAACTGTTTGGTTTGCTACCTTTTCAGAGTCTCTCTCTGAGGCTCAGGCACGGGCAAGAGTTGATTCTCTTCGCAGTTTAGAAAAAGAGGTAATTGCCCATAAGATACTTAACGGAAATGAAAAATTAGTAGACGTCACCTCAACAACTCTAAAACCAGGAGATGAAGTAAGAGTCAATGCAGGTGAAATAGTTCCAAGGGATGGTCTTGTTAATGTGGGTAAAGCATTCATAGACGAATCTATGATGACAGGAGAGTCAAATCCTGTCTATAAGGAAAAAGGAGACCACGTCATTGGAGGAACAAAAGTGGCAAGCGATACTATTGTTGTGGAGATAACTGCCGAGGCTGGTAGAAGCTTTCTAGACGAGATGATCAGTTTGATTCAGAGTTCAACTAGGCCAAAA
>DAIRDV010000158.1:0-3224 GCA_036795955.1 Nitrososphaeraceae archaeon
AATTGGAAACCCATTATCACAAAGCATGGTAAGCTCAATTTTTCTTGGTTTTTTTAATTTCAGTTGAATGTCGTAAACAAATTTCCAATTTTTGCCCCTCTGTGTTACAAATTCGACCAATTTAATCCCTGAATCGGTGAAATCAATATCTAATGTTTCTATTTTTTCTGTTACAGAGACAAGAGCTCTTACGTTCTTTATGTAAAACGGTGGGGTTGCCGGATAACTTGGAAGTTTATCCTCGATGTTAAATTCAAGTCCTCCCGAACGTAATGAAAGGTTTTCCTTCAAATTAAATATTTTTGGATTCTTTATTGACACATAAAATGGTCTACCGTTGCCGAGGACCAAACTTTTAGGTTCTTCTTTGCCAAGCGGCCAATAGGTAATGGAATCCGATTGAAGTAAATTAGACAATTTTCTTTTCAGTATATTTTCAATCTGCTGTTGATTAAGATCTAGATTGTCTCCATTGTGAGAATCATTGCGTTTAACTTTCATCCTTTTTGTTTTAATGTATCGACCGCTCAAGACCATTGTTTTTGAACTCACATTAACTATAGTTTCAAATCTTTTTCCAATTTGCAGATTAATAGTAATATCAGGAGAACTCGAATCAACTCGCTTTTTCGAAAGATTACTGAAGGTTTTTCTAATATCTCGCAATATGCTTGTCTTAATATTCTCTTTTCCTCTTAATTTGAATCGTGATCTAAACTTGTCCTCATTATCGTAAAAATTGTGATTTAACGTTAGCCCAATTTGGAAGGAATCATATCGATAATCATTTGTTACTTGAAAAATATTTTTGCATATTTTTTCTTTTTGCGATTCAAATCCATGGCATATTTCACACTCCTCTACTATTCCCTTTGGAGGATAATTCTTTACATTCTGTCTTTCAAGACACCAATTACATAGCTTGTGTTCAAAATTTCGCTTCAATTAGTGGAATCTTTTTTTATCCCATTCCAAGTCTTCTGAGCATACCCTGCATTTGTCTGCCTTTGCTCTGTTTTATCATGCTCTTTGAGTTATTGAAATTCTTGATAAGATCCTTTACATCATGCTCAGCTACCCCGCATCCTCTGGCAATTCTTTTTCTGCGAGAGTCGTTTATTACTTCAGGATTCCTTTTCTCATTCTTTGTCATAGATTGGATGATATATCGCCATTTCTTCAGTTTTCCCTGAATAACATCTATTTGATCTTCCTTTACTACTCCTGATAAACCTGGCAAATTATCAATGATATTTCTAAATCCCATTTTACCGACATTCTCCATTTGTGAATAAAAGTCTTCTATAGTCATTTTACCACTAAGGACTCTTTTGGATTGATTTTCATCTGCCTGCAATTCCAAATCCTTGGCCAAATCTAGAATTGCTTTTATGTCCCCCATCCCAAGTAATCTTCCAACGAATCTTGTTGGACTGAATTCTTCAAGATCGTCAATTCTCTCACCGTTACCAATAAAGAAAATCCTTGCACCCGTTACAGCAGATGCGGCCAAAGCACCTCCACCTTTTGCAGTGCCATCAAGCTTTGTAATAATGATACCACCCACTGGCACTGTTTCATGGAATGACTTCGCCTGGTTAAAAGCTTGCTGACCAATGGTTCCATCAATTACAAGTAAGATTAAATCTGGTTTTGAGATATTGTACATACTTTTCATCTCTTCTAAAAGTTCGGCTTCGTCCTTGTGTCTTCCAGCGGTATCAATAATCACAACATCTGATCCTGCTTCCTTAAAATAATTAATCCCATTCTTTACTATGGAAGGGGCTTCTTTATTTGATTCATCTCCAAATACCTCAACGTTTATTTTAACACAATTCATTTTAAGTTGTGTTAGTGCCCCCGGTCTCCATGTATCGGCGCCAATTACGCCAACATGATATCCGTGTTTGGTTAACCATCTTGCTAACTTTGCGGTAACGGTAGTTTTCCCACTTCCTTGGATACCAAACATCAGTACAATATTCATTTTTCCTGGTGCAAATGAAATGACTTGTTTTTCAGGTTGTTTGTTTTGGGCGGCTGTTTCACCTGTGTATCCCATCAATCTAGAAAGTTCATCATAAAGTATCGAAACTATATGATCTTTTCGAGACAATCCCTTGGGTGGCGTCTCCTCCATAGATCTCTTTTTTAGATTTTGAGTTATGTTTAGAACTAATCTGACGTTTACATCAGATTGGAGTAAAGCTCTTTGTACGTCTTTACATAAAGAATCAATCAATTCCTCATTTACATCTGAAGCACCCACCAGTTTTTTTAAAGCTGCTCCAAGACTTGTGCGAAGATTGTCTAGCATTTATTTATCTATTAATTGATAATCTGTTATTTCAAATATTCCATTGTCCCCAAACCATTTAACGAATCCTTTCCTAATCTGAAATATTTTCTTGTACATCGGGCAATCAACAACGATTGTTTCTGCTTCGCCTCCTTCAAAATTAAGGTTAAAACCGTATCTTGCTGATAATGATTCTAGTTCCTTTACATTTTCATGATTCAGGCTCTTGCCAAGCCACTCTCTTCCCAGCCCTAGTGCAGATACTGCCACTATTACAATTTTGAACTCATCATCTATCATTTTATGAAGATATGTAGAAGGATCTATATGCCACAATGGGGAAAATACTGATAATCCCAACCTTTGACACACTTTTTCAAAATTCTTTTTCTGAAAATTGCTACATAAACCTCCATGCACGATACCCTGTATGTTAAATTCCTCCATTACCTTTGCAAGTGCATTTTCGAGGATACTTGTTTCGTCATCTAGACTAACTCCTGTAGATTGAAAACTTCTTATTGGCAAATCAATAGCCTCTGCAAGCATGGCAGACAGAGAAATATTTGGAAAGTGAAACAGAAGACTATCAGCTTTATCGGGTAGTATGGACAGCAGACAGACAACATGGTGACCTTGTCTATTTATTTCAAAAATAGAGTAGTTACTGTCCTTTCCTCCAGAATACAGCGAAGCTAATTTCAATTTTTATGATATTGTATGAGTGAGGTATTAGTCTCTTATATCCATTAAGCAGGACAATCATAGCAGATATTGTAAGATTTTTTTACCTCCTTGCAAACTCATTGTCTTGATGAAAATAACCGACGGCGCATACGTTTTGTTTTTTTATCAATCAAGCAAGAACTGGCTAACTAAAATCGAGAAAGGTAAAAAACTTCACACGCATATAGGAATTATA
>DAIRDV010000159.1:0-3219 GCA_036795955.1 Nitrososphaeraceae archaeon
AGCTCTTTCCATAAATCAGAATAATGTTCCAGCTCTTGTTCAGAAAGGTACAGAACTTGTCAATAATGGCAATGGAGCGCAGGCAATAACTTGGCTTGATAAAGCCCTTGGTATAGATCCGACTAATTTGATGGCATTAGTGAGTAAAGGCGCTGCGCTTAGAGAATTGGGTAAATATCAAGAAGCAATTGTAGTATACGATAAAGTGCTAAGTATCGATCCTAATGACGTGTACGCCCTTGGCGGTAAAGCTGATTCTCTATATGGTTCCGGAAACTATCAGCAGGCAGTATCATTGATCGATAAAGCATTGGAACTGGATCCAAGCAATGGAAAAATACTCCAGGTCAAAGAGACACTTCAAGCTGTAAATTAGTCAAAAGTCAAATAAATCGATTTTTTATAGCCCAAACACATCAAAGCATCCAATAAGACGTGAAATATCAAATTTCAACTACAAAATATGTTCTATTGCTTTCTGGATATCTCCAGCATCAATAATGTCTCCTTCCATCATTGCTTCTAAAAGCCTTAACACAATAAGCTCTCCAGTGGCACCTGCAATGGTCTGTGGAACTATGACGCACACATCATCGATGATTACAGTGACTTCATCATCGGCACCGCCGCTCCAATCTTTTGGTATGCTTATGTAAAAATTATCAGAGTCTGCGTTAGTGTGAGGATTCTGATATAAAATCTTGACCAACACAAAAGTTTTGCTAACCTACCTTAAATGCTTACTCCCAGAAATATTGATTGGGTTACAGTAAAACTGCGGGACAGCAAATGTAAATGTAAGGTACCAGTCCCGTGGAGTTATAACTAATGGAGATGTCATTTTAGAAATCGCTTCAATCTTCAGGTCAAATCTGGCGATAATGCAAGTAATATCCGGTAAACCCATTATTTATGGCGGGTAAGGTTAAACTTGTTTAAATAAATTCTTCTTGATTTACATACGCTTTTATAATACCTGCTTACAAAGTTTTTTGGACGATGAAAAATCAACGAAGAATTGGAGAATTTATTACTATATGCTGTGGGATTGGTTTGGCCATAGTGGGATTAGTTGTAAGTGTACCACCTGTTACCTATGGGGGGCTTTGTATTATGGGCCTTGGAGTAGTTTCTGTTTTCTGGAGATAATTAGCATCTCCTGTTTTTTTAAAATAAGCTATTCTCTAAATTTACTTAATCGTTTTATTATCATGCGAGTCAACTAGAGTGTTGAAATATTGATGAGGCTTAATGAGTCCATAAGTTACATTTTTGAAAAATAACGAATAAAATACAAAGAATAAGCGTATGTGAATGCTTAATCTTAGGTAGTAACCATTGACGATATCAATGCTTGTAAATCTGATTTAAGATCACTTTTCGGAACAAAATTCAAGATGGTTTTGGCCTTTGTTATGTCAGCGCAACTGGCATTAATATCCGCCTTACTGTTACCCTCTTTAAAGATAGGGCGCAGATTAAGTCCAGATAACTTGATCATTTGGTCGCATAAATCCAATATCGATGTTCCTATGCCGGTTCCTATATTGAATATCAAAGACTGAGTGGATGAAAGTCTTTCGCTATTGTCGTCCATGGCTCTTATCGATAACAACATGGCACTTACAACATCATCAATTGAAATGAAATCACGCTTCTGCATTCCATTACCATAAATTATTGGAGCTAATCCTTCTGAAAGTCTTTTAGCAAACTTTGTCATTACGCTGAAATTGCCATATTCTCCATAGGCATTAAATATCCTAAGCGAAATGGTTTTTCGAATTTTATTTAATTTCATGTAGGATGAAACATATTTTTCTGCAATCAACTTACTCTTACCATAAGGGGAAATCGGTACTAGTTGATGATCTTCTCTTATCGGAAGTTTAACCGGATGACCATATACTGCGGCAGAGGATGCAAAGATGAAATTGTCCACATGATTATGCGAACATGCATCTAAAACGTTTATCGTTCCTTTGACATTTACATCCATCGTTTTATCGGGATACCTTATCGAATTCTCAACATCTACCAATGCCGCAAGATGAATACATGTATCTATTTCATTATTCTCAAATAGATCAAAGACAGCTTCTCTATTCAGGATGTCTAAATCATGAAATGTTTGAGGATCATATCGAGAATCAGAAAATACTGAAAAATCAAGCCCTGGTTCAACCCTATCAGTAAGAACGAGATTACATTTATTTTCTCCTAATAATGCTCGGACAACATGCCTACCCATAAATCCTGCCGCGCCTGTTACCAAGATTTTTTTCATGTATTGGCGTTTTGTATGGGAATCTCATATATAGTCTATTCTAGGAAAACAGTTCATGGAAAACTATTATTGTAAGGGTTTACTTGTAGAATTAACAATTAATGAATTTACGTCAAATCGAAAGTTTATTTTTGTCGAAGTAATAAAATAGGCCGGTATAAGGGGGCATTGTTTTTCATTACTGTGATAAGGATTCGGATTTTAGTAACTCACGTAGAAGTTTGAGAATTAATTGAATGAGATGTTAAATCTTGAAATGTAGACATTGAAATTCCCAGACACTTTCTTTATTGTGAGGTTGAATTCTGCACTTTTAGAGTTAACTCAATTTTATATATTTCATCATTTGCGTTCATTTTGAAATCTTCGAATGTATAAAGTAATTAGTGTTGTTCCTATGGTTATTGCAGCAAGTAGTGAGATGTTGATTGACGACCCTAGAATATTGAGTAACGGAACGTCGAGTCCTCTTTTCTTTACATCCGACGATATATCTCCTGGCAGTTTGAGCTCTTGCTTTACTTGTTTTGCTCGTCCGTCAGTTGCAAATGAGTCAAGGTATCCCAGATATTGAATCCTTATTCCGTCACGATAAGAATCCTTGATGTGGTCTATATAGGAAAACTTTGCGGTAGCGTTGCCAATAACATCTAATGGAGGGTAATTAGATTCACCATAAAAATTAGATTTTTCAAATTTTAGATTTCCATTAACGCTAACTTTTGGGTACTTTATAATTGCGTCAACAAATTCTAATGGATTATTAGATCTGATTGTTTTAAAGACAATTTTTGATTCATTAGAAATCTTGAAAATATTAGTTGACGAATTATTAGCAAATAAGATTTCTCCACCACTATCTTCATTGTCCTCAAGGCGCAGTGTTACGTCAAATTTATTTGGTAAAGTTATTTGTACATATTCAGATTGCG
>DAIRDV010000160.1:0-3206 GCA_036795955.1 Nitrososphaeraceae archaeon
TGAAAAAGATATTGATTATGGAATTATTCCCTAATCAGAATTGAATAGTCTCATATGTTCAGCCATAAGACACCTGTTAAATACAACATTAATTTTATTATCTAGAGCGATTTTTTCTGCATCGGTATTGTGTATTCCTTCTTGTAACCAGATAACTCTAACACCTGGTTTTTTTACTGAATCTTCTACCACTGAATAAACATCTTCAGAGGGTCTAAATACATCTACTATGTCTACCTGGGATTTGATATCCGATACTTTTGAATACGTTCTCCTTCCTAGTATCTCATTGGCTATCGGATTCACTGGTATAATGTTATACCCTTTTTCAATCATATATTTAGGAACAAAATGGGCAGCTTTTACAGGATCCCTTGACATTCCAACTACTGCAATATTCTTGAAAGTGTACATTTCCCGAATTTCATTATCTGAATGATTGTCTCTTGGACTCATAACAATGCAATGCGGTTATCATTTAAAATGATTAAGATTTGGGTGAGTCTATAGTTTTTATATTGATACTATTTGTATTTCTTTTGTGAAATTATCCAAAAAAACTCATGTCTACAGCTCAACTAGAAGTGAAAGTAAGAAAGTTGAAAAGATCAGGCGAAGAAAAAGAAACAAGCCAAAGGCCTGATAAATTTAAAAACTTGACCTATAAACCCGAAAATTAGGCGGAAAATCGCCTTTAGTTTGGAAAAGTTCCACATTTTGCTCTATATATTAGCGTTCACAGAAATATTTACGACAATGCATATATATGAGAATAAAACATAAATATAAGAAACAACATTGTCTCAATTTTTATGGGGTGTTAGAATTGGTTAAAGATATTTCCTTATTCAGTGACCGCTGTCCAAGATGCGGAAAAGGTCCTATGGTCACAGATAATTCAAGCGGAGAGATGTTTTGCGGAAATTGTGGCTTTGTGGTTACAGAACGCATTGAAGAAACTGGACCGGAATGGAGGGCATTCTCAAAAGAAGAACATGAAGATAGAAGTCGTGCTGGCATTCCGACGTCCCTTGCAATGCATGACATGGGACTTGCTACTATAATTGGACCAGTTGACAAAGATGCTTCTGGAAAGCCATTGTCGGCTTCTATGAAAAGTACTATTGAAAGATTAAGAACCTGGGATAGTAGGAGTCAAGTACACGAACCAGTAGATCGCAATTTTAGGCAAGCTTTTAGTGAACTAGATAGGCTAAAAGATAAGCTTGCTGTTGGGGATGCAGTAATTGAAAAAGCAGCGTATGTGTACAGAAAAGCACTTGAAAAAGGACTGGTCAGAGGAAGGTCTATTTCTGCTCTAGTAGCGGCAGCGTTATACGCCGCTTGTAGGGATACTGAAACACCTAGAACTTTGAAGGATATTGCACATGCCAGTAATATCAAGAAAAAAGACGTAGCAAGATGCTATAGGCTTTTGATTAGAGAACTGGACTTGAAAATGCCTGTTGTAGATCCTGTTAAATGTGTGGCCAGAATTGCAAGCAAGTCGGGGCTTTCTGAGAAAACCAAAAGAAAAGCATTGGAAATATTGAAAAAGGCTGAGCAAGGCAAAATATCTGCTGGAAAAGATCCTATGGGATTAGCTGCAGCTGCTCTGTATGTAGCTTGTGTAATGAATGGTGAAAATAAAACTCAAAAGGATGTTGCAGAGGCTGCTGGAGTGACTGAGGTAACTATTAGAAATAGATACAAGGGACTAAAGATACATCTAAAATTATAGCTTTTTTTTATATCAATTTATTTTTAGGACTAGATTATTTTGTGGATAAAGCTTATCTTATCTGAAGCTTATTCTAAAGTTACTAAGTTAAAGAACTAAAAAAATAGATAAAAAAGAGAGGTTTCTTTTAAATTACTTGCCACGGTCTTGTTGCGAACGTTACTCCGAGTCCAGCACCAATCAGTATTACCTGATATGCTACATTGCCCCATGGAACTGCTTTCAAGATTGCTGGGCCAGATACCTGTATAGTTTGACCGGGACCCAATCCAGGACCGACATGTTCGACGTTCAATTGTGTGTGAACATGGTAAATACCTGGTTCAAGAGCTTTTGCAGTAATTGAATATGGAATTGTTCCTTGTGGAGGAATATCGAATATATTTCCTGGAGGATCTCTTGCAACAAACTCCCATCTGTTACCTGCATTGGTTGATTCACTAAATAGTGATAACCATGCTCTTAATGGCTTGTTTACAAGACTTTGTAGATTTCCAGTCACAACCAGCTGATCGCCTGTATTCAATGTTTGTGCTGAGAAAGCTTCATCCTGAATTCTTACGAATCTACTCTGAAGCTGAGCTTGAACACCATGTCCTTCAGCATTTTGAGCAATTGCTATGATTGTCGAAGTGGACATTACTATCGCAAATAGTGCAACTACCGCTATTTTTATGTTGGACGTATAATTTACACCTAGCCATACCAGAAAAAACAAAGATATATGCTTTGCTATGACATTGCTTTCTCGTTCTAGGTTTCTTTGTTAATTAGCGATAATATTGTCTGGATCACGCCTAAAATCTTAAAACATGAAAAGCTATGCTAGAAATCTCTAATTAAAAAAGTACCTTTGAAGATTTTAGACGCAAAATTTAAAAAGGAATCCCTTGATGGTAAACACAATGACCTATCCAAAGGGATATAGTGGCGGTGGCGGCGGCGGTGGCCGTACCAGTTCAGGCGGCAGCAGTGACGAAATAGAACACATGATCGGTAAACGTGTAGAAAAGATGACGCCAGTTTACATCATAGGCTTCATACTTTGTTGGGTTGCGACAGCTGGTGGTGTTTATGTTGGTGTAACTGTTTACCCATGGGCATATCCGTTACCAAGTGGACTTTATGCTCTATCAGTATTGACAGTCATTGAAGCACTAGGATTCTTCTTCATAATGAAGATCACTAGAGAAAGACTGGGTCACACCTAAAATCTATTTTTTATTATAACTTATTTTTTTAATAATTTTCGAACTTAATAGCAATTCAGGGATCATTAGAGAATCTAATTCATTCTATGATATATTTTACAAAGCTAATTTTTAGAAATATTTTTTCAAATGTATCAAATTATTGCTAGAGATTAACTAAGAATATCAAAATAAAATTTTATATAGAACCTTTAGGAGACATTTGGTAATGGTCTGGCTTAGACGCACTACACACTATCTATTCATAGTTGTAG
>DAIRDV010000161.1:0-3187 GCA_036795955.1 Nitrososphaeraceae archaeon
AAAATCGAGATACAGTAGTTCTCAGGACTAATGCATCAACTATTGTTGTTATTAATTACCTGATTAATTAGAAAGTTTCAAGACAATACGAAAATCTTGTGACAGCCGCATTAAAATGTATATATGAAATTAATGAAGCTATTCTAAACTGGAAAAAGACTAAATAATTTAACTCATGTTTTTCGATTTTATACTTCTCTCTTCATTCATAGTTTTTTGTGTTGTCATATTGATTCTATTGCCAGTGCCATTTACAAAGACGAATTATTGTTTTAGCCGTTACCTTTTATGTTACCAATAATGATTTGGTTCTTTGAACCAGTATGAACTTAAAGTTCATCCAATATAGTCCAATCCTTAAAGTGATTGCGAATAGGTTCTATTATTTTATTCATATAGATTGAAACCGAGTCTTTCAAGTCCTTGGGATGAATCTTATTCTGATTATAATCAGACTCTAGTTTTGCAAAATCATCATATGCAATATTTCCACCATACTTGCTTTCTCTTTCAATCTGAAACTGAGGAAATTTGTGTAATATAACATACTTTATGATCTCTAATATGGGATTATTTTCTGAGATTCCAATAGGGCAGTAAGCTCTTGCTATCTTGTTTTTAATTGTATTTTCGTCATCATGTATCACTATGCCACTTAATGGAGTTGTTTTACTCATCTTACTGGAAATTCGATAATCATCTTCATTACCTACATTTGATATAAGCTTGGTTGGTTCAGTGAGACCAGGAAGTAAATGATGATGGACTGAAACTGGTACTTTCCAGCCTAATTTAGGGAAAATTTCTCGTACCAGCATATGGATTTTTCGTTGATCCATTCCTGCATGAACGATGTCCAAATCTAGTGCTTTAATATCTGCAGACTGCATTGATGGATACATTAGTTGGGAAAAATCGAGTTTTTCCTTTTCCGACCTTCCCATTATTGTTAATGCTCTTAGAGTTCTTGATAATGTCATATGTTTACTGAATATCATAAAATTTTTCCAATAGTCGTCATAAGTATCATAAAGCGATGATCCTAGAATGATATTTACTCCCGGACAAAAAAATTTAAAAGCTTCTTCATAATATTTCGAGACTTCAATTATTTTTTGCCAATCATTATCCAATTTGTTATTTATGTACGTGTGCCAGTCTGCAAGAAATACATTAGAATTAACACCAGCGTTTATGAAATCATTTATTTTGTAGCCAGTCAAGATTAGACTACCAAGGTGAAGTTTTCCCGAAATTTCTAATCCAATATAATGACGGGGTTTTGAATTAGTCTCAAAAAGTTGCCTCAATTGCTCCACTTCTACAACCTCTTCGGTAGGCTCCCTTAAAACAAGTCCGATCCTGCTTTCGACATCCATAAACTATGTAAAAGTGTAGATGGCAATTATTATTTTTACCTCATCACCCGAGGATTGAAACAAATATGATACTAAATTATCTCAAAATTAATATGTCTTACAGATGAAACAAGTAAGATGAACATTAAGGATCTTTTTGGCGGTGAAATAGTGGGTACCGGGTCAGATTTTATAGTAGTTCTCAAAGGCAAAAATAGGCTACTGGTGCAATTTAGCTCCCATAAAATCATCAAACTCAAAAATGAGGCGACTCCATATGGATCATCGGTATAAGAATGCTTGCTGATTTTCGCACAACATTCAGACTAATCTTGATAAAAAGTTAAATTTAGTAACGTACAAACTTGCTCAGTTGACCGCAAAAGTTACAACAGAAGTCTTAGAGAAGGGAACAAAGTCATTAAAGACTATTGTGCAAATTAATCAAAAGCAAAAATCAAAAATCCATTATGACAAAAAAGCAGAGTCAGAATTTTTTGTCGACAATTCAGCTCTAGCCGGCTTTACTGGTGAACGTATCCTCTACATGTCGGTGAGGGAATTGATAGAAAACTCACTTGATTCATGTGAAGTAAATCACATTTTGCCAGTTATTCATTTGAGACTAAAGATTCTTGATTCTCTTAATGATCTCTGGACTATATCGTGCAAGGATAATGGAGTTGGAATCCCTTCAGAAAAAGTACCTGTTGCGGTCTGCTCATTCTTAACTTCTGGAAAATATGTCGAAAAACAACAACGAGGTCTCTTTGGTGTAGGTTTGAAAATGATTGCAGCTTTTTCAACCAAAGATACAGATCATCCATTGCGGGTATGGTCCAAATCAGAAGATGAATCAGAATGCTATTTCGACCTAAGAACTGATATTGGGACAAATAAACCAATTACACTTTTAAAAAAGAATGTCAAAGATGATGAATCACAAATTGAAAGTGAATCTGGTTTTAAAGTTGAAGCCATACTACGTGCTAAATTATCTCCCGTGACAAAAAATAAAATCTATGATTACATTAGTCAAACAAGCATTGTCAATCCATATGCGATTATAATATTTGAAACGGATGAGGGAAAGGTAACGTTCAAGAAGCGGACAGAAATTATGCCCACTCCCTCCAGGGAAGTATTACCTCACCCCTCAGATATGGATCTTAAAACTTTAAAGAAGGCTATTTTGAATTTCATGAATCAAAAGACCACACTGCAAGGTATACTTGCCAGCTCATTTCAAAAAATGTCAACCGATAGGGCTAAAGATATTATTAGTAGAGCAGGACTATCAGTTAAACCAGCAGACAAATATGATGAACATGAGCTGATAAAGGTTGTAAATATATGTAAACATACAAAATTTCAGTCTCCTAATACAGACCACTTAAGTCCCATAGGGGAGAAAATACTAACTGTTGGAATGACTTCAGAATATTCAATTATTCAAAATAAGGAAGCGACAAATTCTGGAAGTCAAACTCATTTAACTACCCGGATACTAAAACCATCTCTCACCGCCTATTCCTCAAGAATATGTGTTGTGAACAATCGACCTACTATTGTAGAATGCGGAATTGCGTACGGAGGTGACATTCCATCATTCAAATTGTACCGATTTGCTAATAAAATTCCACTACTTTATGATGAAGGATCTGATGTGGCACGAGAAGTTATTTCCGAAGTTGGAATAAATAAAATGGGAATTTCAAAAAAGGAAGTAAAGGAACAATTTTCAAATGTGGAAACAAAATCAGACAGGACTGTAGAATATTTGCCAATCCATATTTTCTTCCATATATGTTCTACAAAAATACCTTACA
>DAIRDV010000162.1:0-3160 GCA_036795955.1 Nitrososphaeraceae archaeon
TGAGTTCGTAAGTTGCTCTGCGATATTCACAGGTGTCCCACCTGTTTCATTTAGTTGTAGAACTATTGACAGAACAACAAGAGAAAAAATATCGTTTATAACGGCCGCCGTAATTACAGTATTGCCCAGTTTAGTTTCCAATATTCCCAATTGCATTAGGACAATGGTAGTCACTGGAACTGCAGTTATTGACAACAATAACGCTACAAATAATGACTGAATCATGGGAAGTCCGAAGAAATATGCTACTGTAAATCCACTTACGAAGGGTATTGAAAATGCTATTACAGACAAAACTGCTGCATGTAGTCCGGCCTTTCTTATTTCCCTTGGATCCATTTGTAACCCTGCTAATAACATAAGAAAGAATACACCCAAGTCTGATAGTACGGTTAGACTGTCATTTGGAGTAATTAGTTTTAATACATACGGGCCAATAATTATTCCAGCAGCAAGCTCCCCTACCAGAGGTGGCATTTTGAGCCTTTGGAAGAACTCACCTAGTAAGCGTGCAGCTACCAAGATTATAACTACACTAATGAAGAGCTGCTCTGTGGCCATGATTTATCAAAGTTACCCTAACTAGATTTATCCTTATGCTTTTAGAACTGTCACACTATTCACATAAGATGGTTTGTACCATTTCTTTTATTGTCAATTTTAATATGGATGTCAGCATGACATATCAATCAATTCTATCCTACCAAGGGTAGCGAGAAATAGTCATAAAGTAATCATCAGATATTGGGTAATAATTAACCATGTTTCTCTAAACGAGTAACTATTTTTTTAGAAAGTATAATCCGTATCGTCTCTCGACATATTCTCAGTCTAATATATTGAAATTTTGTTAGATATAATAATTGATTACTACTTTTGGTACCTACACAAATTTACAATCACAAGTAAATTCTTAATAATGAAAGGTACTCTAAAACATATTAAAAAAGCCGATTTTATGGCTCTCGCCACAAAGCCTTTACTTTAGCTAAAAACACGAAACCGAGCAAGTACAATACTTGAACAAAAAGTCCAAGCTCAATTGACCATTCTTTTGGAGTAGAGATACCCATGGTACTTTGAATAATCAGGGAGGCATGGGTCGTCGGTACAAAGTAAGATACATATTGAAGTTGAATGGGCAATCTATCAATACTATAAAAAACTGGTGGTATTATAGAAAGGACCACATTAACAAACGAAATTATCTGTGATACATTTCGCATGTGTAGCATATGTGAGGACAGAAAGAAGCCAATTGATGACATCGATCCCCATACGAGAAATATTGTTACTAGTAGCAGAGGGATGTAAATGGAAGATGACAAGAAGAAAGTAGCTAATGTTATCAATACCAATAGTGCTGGAAGTCCAAAAAGTATTTGAGAAATTGCTAGGCCTATCATGTAAGTAATTGGAGATACCGGTGATGCTACAAAGACATCCTGAATCTTGTACTCGTTCTTGTAAAAAGAGATATCTTGGCCTAACGATAAACCATATCCGACTAATGCCATTACCAGGCTACCGGTAATAGAGAGTGGTAAATACCTACCTTCACTTATAATAAATAAAATAAACAATAAAGAGAACGGACTGATGGCAGAAAAAACCAAGGATAATGGATTCCTTTTCAACCAAAGGATACCCGTCAAGTAGGCAATTAGGAATGTTTGCATAACTGCCTTCTTAATTTTTGTAGTAATCATGCCAAGCAAATCTTGTATTCCAGATATATAGGATTATTTGCTGGTAGATATCAAATGTCTAAGGAAAGAAAATCCTCAAGTAGGAAGCCGCCGGGTAAGTCTGCGATATTATCCAGCAGGACTAAAAAACAAATTGATTCTTTACCTAAGCACGCGCAGCACATTTTTACCAAGGCACATGCCAGTGCAATAGAACAATACAAGAATCCGGCCAAAAGACGAGGGGGTGCGCGTCAGAGTGCTGAAGAGGTCGCCCACAAGGCAGCATGGGCGGCTGTTAAGAACAAATACATAAAAAAAGGCGATAATTGGGTAAGAAAAGAATGAAAAGTTTGATGAGCTGATTATTATTTTATGCTTGTTTCTTAATAAACTGATGTTCCTATTCGATTTTATTAGTGATTTTGAATAAAAATAGTATTGAAATGTTCAGAATGTGGTTGTAGTCATGATGACTGCAGAGCAAGTATATCTCCTCTAGAATGTATAAGGTGTCTATTGGATGAATGTTGTTGCTGGTTGACGGTCAACTATAACAATCAAATATTTCAAGAATTTGAAACAACTGCTTAAAATAAGAAATAATAGCATGATTGAATAGTAGATTGAAAAACAATCCCTATCAAGATAGATAGTTTGTAGTTTGTTGTCTTACTTGTTCGAATGAAATTGCTCAAAACTATGCGAATAGATTTCAATAATATTTCCAAAAGGATCAGTGCAAAATACCAGTTTATGATGTTTTTCCGGATTCAATTCACAAATATCACTTAGTTGTCTTCCACCAGTTTCAACAATCTTCTTAGTTAATTCCTCAATATTTCTTTCAGTGATGGCCACATGTATAATCCCACCAGCCCAATATTTAATTCGTTGATTTTTGGTCTCTTGTTTGGGATTAACAAATTGGAAAATTTCAAATCCTACATTATTCCCTGAAGACATCCACACAATCCTTAATCGCTTAAATTTAGAGCCGAAAATATTTCGAAGAACGATACCTACGGCCTTATCTGCGGTATTTAGCTCCGCAGGGCCCCTGACCACTGTAAAACCCATTACTTCTTGATACCATTTCATACCTTTCTCTAAATCAGGAACGCTAATAGCTATGTGATTGATTGTTTTCGGAGAAGGTATTGGACGCATTGATAATGAATACTGATAATACTCTGTCTTTTAATTTTATTGAGTAATATTTCAGTTGGACTAAGTTTTGTCTGGCTGTATAACAAAATCACGGTATTCCTCACGACGTTCACCGTATTCGATTTTTACTTCATCTACTCTGGAATTCTCAGGGCCCATCTTGCTCCATTCCACGACATTATTAACATCAATTTTGTTTCCACTCAATAAAGCCTCAACCCGCCCATCAGGTAGATTTCGTACCCAGCCTACCACTGAATTTTTCTTTGCATTTTGCTGCAAATTTAATCTGAAATAAACAC
>DAIRDV010000163.1:0-3152 GCA_036795955.1 Nitrososphaeraceae archaeon
TGTTGTTGGTATTGGTATTATCGTTGTTGTTGGTATTGGTATTATCGTTGTTGTTATTGGTGCTATTGTCAACAAATGTAGATTCTTTTTGTTCTTTTACTTCGGAGGAGGCCAACTGCTTTACGCTCAATTCTACGTCAGCTTCATTGCTCTGGGCACCTTTGTTGTCAATTACTCTGAAACTGAATTTGTCGCTTCCAAAGTAACCTTCTTGAGGAACATAAGTTACAGTACCTTTTTCTTTAGCAAAATCAACCAAGCTGCCTTTCTGAGGATCTGCTGTTATATCAAATTGCAACGGATCCTTATCTTCATCGGTGGCAAGTAAGGTAATAGCAACTTTATTGTCCTGATCTAGAGATACACTTTGATCAAATGACTCTGGTGAGTTGTTTTGGTCGGAAGGAGGAGCTTGTTGTTCTTGAGTATTAGATTCATTACTCATTTCGGTGGCGTTATTTTCTTTGGGTATTTCAATAGGTTGAGTATTATTGGTATTAGCAGAATTAGTTTTGTTATCTGCAGCAAGATCAGTTATGGTACTAGTTTCATTAGTTACAGTTTGATTAACATCCTGAAATCCTGTTTGGTTAGTTTGAGTTCCGTTCACGAGTGTATTGTTTACTGCCACAATGGGTTGAGAAAAGTCCAGATACTCAATTTGGTCTTTTGTATTGAAATTTCCATTGTATGCGTCTATTACTTGTTGAGCGGACAATGAAGTCTTCCAGACTCTGATTTCATCAACGTTTCCAATGAAAAAGCCATTAGAAGTTTCTGAATTTGCCCCTAATCGTATGGGCTCCTCGCCTCCACTGTCGGGAACTCCTCCAGCGGCTTTGGTGGCAACAGGAAGTCCATCCAAATAAAGTGTTATAACAGAGCCATCAAATGTTACTAATGCATAATGCCATTTATCATCATTGTAGGATAATGGTGTGGTAGCAAAAATAGCGTTTCCGGCTTGGGTCTCATATCCCGCACTTACTTTTTCTTGACCTGTCATCCAAATACCATAATTCATGTTATCCGACGCTCCCGCTTTGTTAACAATAAAGGCGTTAGACGTGTAATCCGTAGCCGTCTTGAACCATGCAGCCACACTAAATTTTGAAAGTTGACCGGAATTCGTACTATTTACATCAAGGTAACTAATTTCTTGATTTTGAGAAAATACTGGCTGAAAATTCAACATAAGTATGACCGAAAATACAGACAACAAAGATACAAATAATATTTTTAAGTTCGTTTTTGAGTTATTCCACATGAAATTTCGAATAATTTACTGTTTACTCACTTATTACTTTATCTGTAATTTGACTCTATTCCATTTAACTATAAAAATATTGATTCACCAACAAAAAAGCATGATTAAATAGTCCTATGGACATTTTTTCTATTTCAATAAGGTCATTGTTTATTTCCGTATGAACCTACAAAGCTTCTACTTGCCCGATAAAGAGAGACTGGGTCCATAATTATATTGGGCTGTAGCTGATGGTTTTGTAATACTGAATTCATCTAATTTACTGCCACCGTTTGCATAATATTGACCTGTGAGTTTATTTTCATTATTGTTTATTATAATATTAAGGGCACCGAATTTATCGTCTTGCTGATATTTAACAAAGGAAGATTTTCCAGATAAGGCGTGAAAATTGATTCCCCCAGTTCCCACAACAGCAAAAACCTGTCCTTTTGGATCATTGCAATTTGTAGAGCATGTAGTAGTTATTTTTGGAGTTCCGCTTCCGGAATACGAAATGGGATAAGTTCTTTGATAATTATGAACGTGGCCTTGCAAAACAAGGTCAACGCCATAATCGTCGAACATTGCATGGTAAGTCTTCCTAAGTGAGTTGGCATCAGATCCACCATTCGAGCATGAAGAGGAACTGCAAGTATTTGGAGAAGTATACATCTGCTTGTGCATGTAAACAATTATCCATTTGATAGCGGGATTTTTTGATGCTGACTGCAAGTCGCTCTTAACAAAGTTATATTGAGCTGAACCAGAAGTAAAGCTAACTCTATCAGTATCCATAACAATTACGTGCGCTTCGCTAAAGGTGAAAGAGTAATAAGTTTTTGATAGACTGAACGCGTTCATATATTGACTAAAACCTTCATCGTTGTCATCCTCGTGATTTCCTATGGCGATTCTAGTTTTACTTTTGATGTCGCTTATTTTATCCAACCAGCATGTTGCGGTAGAGGAGTATGAGTAATCACCTATCGCGAGTACCCGCTCTGGCCCTTTACCTTTGATATTGGTAACTGTTTTTCCAGTGTTTGAGCTGCAACCCCAATCACCGGTCGCGCCAAAATTAAATGATGTTAGAGCGTCGGAGAAAGTGATTCCGGAGAAGGTACCAACAAATAACAGGCAGGATATCAAAATGGGAACCGAAACGAGTGTTAATTTTCTGGAAAACATTATCCAACGTTCCAAAATCCACGGCTTATAAAACTTACCTAATGTGATGATATTCGGTTTAAATAGCATGCTTTGATCCAAAAAGCTCTGTAGAATTCAAGACTTAAATATTTTGATTGTTTAATGTTTGTATGGGTTTTCTTGATAAACTTAAACAAGGCATTAGAGGCAGTAAAGAAAAAGTAAATGTAGCTGAGGATAGGACTCACAAAACCGTTGACGACTCTGCAGAAAAGATCAAAAGAGCAGAGAATAAAGCTGAGAACGCCGTAGATGATGCCGCTGCTGCTTCAGATGAACTAAAAAAAGATTAGAAGAGTAGTTAGTAACTAGTAACATTCTTTTGTTACTAATGAATATACTTTCTGATGCTAAAGAGTTCATACGGATAGTTTTTATCTACATTCTGTTGAATTGGTCACAATTTCAATCTATCTAAAAAGGTATTATTCAGATATTATCAGATTGATGATAAGGCTCTATTTGTATTGTAGCGTGAGAAATGTTAAATTTTTTTTCTAATAGGGAATTTATTTCTTGTAAAATCGAATGTGACCTATCTTGATTTATGACTACCACATGGGCTGATAAAGCATGAATCCCTGAAGTTATTGTCCAAATATGCAAATCAAATACGCCTGTTACTCCTCTGACGTCCAATATCGATTTTTTTATTTCTTCATGACATAAATGCGATGGGGCACCTTCAATCAGA
>DAIRDV010000164.1:0-3132 GCA_036795955.1 Nitrososphaeraceae archaeon
AATCTTTGATAATTCATTCTCAATAACTAAATTATCATATGCTACAATGCGTGAAATCTGTAGTGCATACTCTGCCAACTTTGAAGGGTCGCTTGTTATCATTTTCGTGACAACACTGCTATGCCAATCGTTCAGTGCTGTTTCGATTTTCTTAGTCATTGATTAGTTGAATTATTTGTATGCTGGAATATATAATTTTGATAATCAGAATAAATGAATGCCAAAGAATGCCATTTTTTCACTAGTATGATTTGTGGAGATGATTACATTTCATGAGCATACTTAACTAGACTTTTAAAATTCTATGAGCATCATGTAGGGGAATTGAATCATCTAGGCGGCTGTGATTTTGCCGGTCGATATAAGTATGAATTAATATAGATTGAATTCTAACATCCAATGTATCACGAGTTTTACATCTCTGGAATGATGCAAGATGAGAGTTTTAGAATAAGGTAATATTCTAAATTAATCCGTATTACAATAACACAATTTACTCATTAAGAGAACCTTTTATTACACAATTGTTATGCGAAACCTCTGGTAAGTCAGATATCGCGGGGAAAATCCTACACATCTCCTCATGCTTCTTTATGAAGATAAGTCCTGCCTCTGCGGTCCTGTATAGACCTGTGATCTCAGAATACTCCAT
Source organism: Nitrososphaeraceae archaeon (assembly GCA_036795955.1). GTDB lineage: Archaea > Thermoproteota > Nitrososphaeria > Nitrososphaerales > Nitrososphaeraceae > TA-21. The sequence continues at coordinate 653 of DAIRDV010000164.1, forward strand.
CAACTTTCTATCAACGGCAGTCATCAAATAACGTGTTAGCTGAGAATGTGATACTCCTGCATTTATCATAATAGTGGTTTTGTATTCCCAATTTGAAACTGCAGCATTAAGGATGGCAGCCATTATTTCGATCTCTGAACGATTCTTCATTTTAGAACATGAAGCTAGTTGCAGATTTGGATAAAAACTAACTAGATAAGTATGACTATTTTCCGGATTGATAAATATTGACAAAGAATGTTTCCATTCTCATAAGCTCTGTCATTTTACAAAAATAATGCAGTCGGATTTTATCAAAAATAATTAATTCTTTGTCCATCTTTGTCTCTATAAGAGATACCAAAATCCAACAGCTTTGAGAGTTGTTTTCCACTAAAAACAGTTCCATCCTGACAAACAAGTGAACCATCAAGACAGCAGCTTCCGCAAATGCCTATTCCACATTTCATATATCTCTCGAGACTTGCCTGGACTGGTATTGAATTTTCATTGGATAAATCAACAACCTTTCTCATCATTAGTTCAGGTCCACATGTGAAGATGCAATCAAAAGTATTTTCGCGTAATACATTACTCATCACTTCTACAGTAGTGCCTCTATTTCCATAGCTACCGTCATCAGTACAAATTTTTAGTGAAGTAGTGTCTTGAATGATTTTTCTTGCGGTATTCTCAAAGAATACTTCAGATTTTGTTCTTGCACCAATGATGACGGTACATTGAATATTCGACTTTCTCGCATATGATGCTAATCTCAACAACGGCACGAGTCCAGTTCCTCCTCCAACAATCAATATTTTTTTGAAAGTTCTTTTCAATGTGTAACTGTTGCCGTATGGACCTCGTATCCCAATGAGGTCACCGACATTTCGCTCAAATAACGCAGTGGAGCCAACTCCAGATTTTCTTATTGTAACTGCTGCGTATCCATCCTGCGAATTTATCATTACGCTCATTGGGATTTCCTCCATGCGAGGAATCCATATCATTAGAAATTGTCCTGGTTTAGCAAAGTGGCTAAATCTATCTTTAAAGATCAAAGTTTTGACGGTAGGAGTTTCTACAATAGTTTGCTCAATTCTGACTATCCGCCGGTTTTCAATATTTGTGGGCAATTCCTATTATCTCGCTAATATTCTTCATTCCTTTCTTTTCAACATATTTTTTCAAGTCTTTAGTTATCCGATTGAAAATTTTAGGTCCATTATATCCTAATACGCTTCCTATTTGTACTGCAGATGCTCCTGCCATCATATACTCAATGACATCTTGCCATGACGAAACGCCACCACAACCTATCACAGGGGCTTTAATCTTTTTAGAGATTTCATAGACACATCTGACACCTATAGGCTTTATTGCCGTTCCAGATAATCCGCCGACCCGATTACTAAGGACGGGCATCATTGTTTCTATATCAATTGTCATCGCCCTCAGAGTGTTTATAGCTGTAATGATACTAGCTCCTGCATCTATTGCCACTCTTGCAAGTTCAACAACATCAATCGATCCAACACCTACTTTGACAGAAATTGGCTTTGAAGTGTTCTTCCTTACAGTCTTTACAATCTTGTTAACCACCTCTGGATCGTCGCCGACTTCCATACCCATTTTGGAAACATGAGGACAGGATAGGTTGATTTCATAACCCAAAATGTTCAATGAATCGAAAACTTTGACCATGCTTGCAAATTCTTTTTCGGAAGAACCGACCAGGCTAATCATTATTGGGATTTTCCTGTTAGTAGATAATTCCTTTGAAAACGCATCAACACCGGGGTTTGAAAGGCCAACTGCATTTAGATAACTTCCTCCTCCGATTGGAACCACAGTAGGATTTGGATATCCTTTCATTGGATTCACACTGATTGATTTGGTTACAATACCACCTATATTCTCATCATACAATCTTTCGAAAATACTTTGAGATATACCGAGGATGCCAGAAGCAAGCATTGTTGGATTTCGTAGATGTATATTATCTATATCTACAGAAAGATTATAATTTTTATCATCAATATCCAAAGTATAACTAAATAATTTGAATCATGGTTATTTAATCTAAATTATAGCCATTCTATCGATTTGTTAATAATTTGGTTTCAATTTCCTAGAATTATTTCCTGTCCTCCTCCCCGTTTTGGTGACTTGGACATTAAATTCGTACTCATGGATCATAAATTATGGGTAGAACAGTTCCATCTTATAGACGCGCAGCAGCAAGAGAAATTAGTAAATGGAAAATTTTCAGAGAACAATTAGACAAAAGTGAAAGAAAAGCATTTGATGAAATGATGGCTTATCCCCACATATACAACGCTGCTGGAGTAACGGCTTGCAAAACAGTGCTAATTCAACCAATACTTATGTCCATAATTTTTGAGCATTACAAGGAATTGGATAATATTCAAAAGTCGATCGAAAAACAAAAGTAAATCTTTATATCGCGTGTGCGATATCAATATCATTCAATTAAAAAT
>DAIRDV010000165.1:0-3112 GCA_036795955.1 Nitrososphaeraceae archaeon
CATGACATGAGCAGGGAATCGTTCATCATTCTGAGGCACTTGTCCCTTGTCTTCCAACGCTTTAATTGCACCTAGAATATCCTGAGAAAGTAATGTTTGTTCTGGGAGATTATATTCTTTACGTGTAGGCTTATGATCAGGAGGTTGTAGTAACCACTTGCGATGAGTTTTTATTCTCTTTAATTGCGCTAATGCATATCCAGAAAATGTATGTTTTACTTTTTGTGAAAGAAATAATTTACGATTTTTTAATAATTTTTGGGCAAGAGGAGTTACAATAACATGATCTTTCGGATCAGTCCATAAAATTTCAATAATAGCAGGGTTACAATCTGCTGCTAATGAAAAGAATTTGCGAATATCATAGATGACGAGATCAGGATCTTTTGATTCAGCTTGTTCAAATTTCTTTAAATATCCAAAGAAATATTCTGTTGGTGGAATGGCTATACCTTTAAAATCTTCATCGCTTTCAGGTAAATTCGTTCCGTAAGCGTGGCTGCCATGTCGAGTTAAAAAAATAGTATTATTTTGTAACCAGCCTAAATTGCCGTGATAGCAAGACCAATCGAACATTAGAATTCTCCACGATTATTGTTAACATTGAATACGAATAATCCCAATTCAAACCAATTCCTGATAACACTTAGCCGATCATCAAATACGCCCATAATATTTGCATAAGCGGGTTTAATTGCTTGTAAATAAATATCTCGCTTTACTTCATAATCAGGACGTTCATCACCATCAACACGCATAAAAAGTTGGTGATAAAATATTTCATGGGCGTGAAGCCACATTGAAGTTTGTAAACGTGACTTTTCATTACGTCCACTTAAAACGACAATAGTGGCGAAATTTTGTAGATGTTGAATCACATATACAACTGGTATAATAGCAGTGTCTTCACCGCAACGAGTGTAATCGAAAGGATTTCTATCTCCGCGTTGACATAACGTACCGTCAACATCTACTAGATAAGTAGGCTTAGAATATGCAGACTTATCACGTAAGGCTGAATATGAAATTTGTTCGGGAAATTGCATAAATTATGACCTATTATAGATTACGTCTTAATCCTCAATCAATAACCCAATACCGGCACCTAAAAATAGATAAGAAATCAGAGGAAGGGGCGTAGATAATACAGTATGAAATAAATAATGGACGGTAGAAGAAACGACGTAGGACACTAAAATTATTTTTGTTAATCTATTTAATACCATGCAATAGTCCTATGATAAATATTAATCAAAAATAAAACCAAGAGCTGTTCCCAATAAAAGGTATGCAATTATCGGGAACGAGATAGTCAAATATATCTCACATATAAAATAAATAATCGCTAGAATAGGAAAAATAATTAATTCGGTTCTAAATGATGAAAGAAACTTAGCCAAAGATTTCTTCCTCCTCTTTTTTGATTTGTTTAATTTTTCGGATAATATTTCCATTTTTATCTTTTTCGATACTCAGTAAGCCTACGATCTCCGTACCCATCGCCGCACTATCACTTTGCCAATAACACTCATTCAATACATCTTCAATTTCTTCAAATGGCCATAGTTTTTGTTCATCATAATAATCAAGATCTTCTTCGATATACTGTAATTTATCCGTTTCTAGATCATATTTTCTATGTGGTAATTTTAATAAATAGTATTGTTCTACTTTACTATAATCTCGTGACATTTAAATACCCTTCTTTAAAGACCAATGATCAAATTCCATAATGACTATTTTTAACTATTATCACAGGTTTTTCCGGCATCATTTGTTTTAATTCTTCTCTTGGATCTATGCGTTTATGGTTATCTGAAATAATTTTACGCACAAGGAACTTGTCACCATATTTAACAATCCATTCATTCAGCCGAGACGTATAATTTTCCGGTGTAATTCCATCAGCATTAATATTCGTTAATTGTGGAAATTGTTCTAATAAGTATGGTCTGCATTCTCGCATTGCACGTGGTAATTGATGAGTAAACAATTCATCAGCAGTCATAAAATTGAGAATTTTATATATTCCTTCCATTCCAGAAGGTGATAACATAATGCCGGTAGTAATAGTTAAAACCTCTCCTAAACAAAACTCTTGATATTGTGATTCATTCATACATACGTCCTTTCTATCTTCAACTATAGCAAAATCCAAAAAACTATGCAAATCCTTTATGTTATGGAAAAGAAAAAGAGGGAAATATTATCTCCCTCTTAATTAGAATAATTCCGTTTAATTCAAACCGTGATTATATTAAAATAATACTATTTTGCCCAAGGGGCCTTCATCCATATTGGTTTTTGTATCGGTCGATATTGACGAGACGTTACATAACCTACACCAGGTAACGGGGATAGCCGGTTAAGAATCATATCCCCATGTCCTGCACTGTTAGCAAATGTCCCTGTACTTTGAATACCTGCAACTTTTCCAGCATAGGTAAAACTTGCCAAACATGTATACTGCGGTGGCGCAGGATTTGTAACTTTAATGGCGATAGAACCATCTCCAAGTAATGTACCAGAAAAGTTCAACGTACCACAACGAGAAGCCGCAATAGGAGAGTTATTTGTATATACCGTACCGTTTACGAATTGAGACTGATTGGCTTGAACGAACGTCCACTGACCACCGTAATCATCAGCCCAACTCCCCGCTGCATTATTGCAATCCAATGCCCACGGAGAAAAATAGCTTTGATCGGCGGCTAATCCTTCATGCTGACACATGCCGTTAATGTAATGTGTACTGTAAGTACAAACATCATCATTAAAGCACTCTTGGGTAAAACGATTTCCTATTCTCGCGCAACTACCGAACCCGCGACTATTAAAGTTGCCAACTAGATCACCAGATAAAATACACACTTTACTGTATACAGGATTACCGTATGGATTGAACATGTATGTGACGAAACTACCAATAGGGCAATTAGAACCGGGAAGCGCCCACGCCTGCTGTTGTTGACCCGGCACCCATGTATCAATAAATGTTGCATTCTGCGGCAAACCGATGCGGGAGCAAATCTGAGTTGACAATTGTGCGTCAACAATAGGAGTTAAATTAAATAACATCAATGTGAATATAATTAATATTTTATTAAACATA
>DAIRDV010000166.1:0-3073 GCA_036795955.1 Nitrososphaeraceae archaeon
AACCTGATACATTTTACATGTCCATAATATTTAGAGAGGCTCTTGGTTACTTTTTGACAGGACTTTTGGTTTTATCGTTATTTTACCTTTGGCGTATAAGGCATATCCGGAATCCTAAGGTTATTGTCTTGTTGACCTGGATCGGAGTTACATTAATTCTGTTCCAGTTTCTTCCTATCAAAGGATTTCATTTTGCCCAGTCATTGGTTCCACCATTGGTATTACTGGGCATCTGGGTAATGGAAGGACTCTGGAACACAAAGATCCCACATTACAGAATTATTATTATGATGCTAGTCCCATTAATTTTGCTTAGTTCAGGTACATCTATAAATTATCTGTTTAAAATAGATACTACTCCTCTCGCAGGATCAGGCGGAATACCACTTGTGAGAGAAGGTGCCGTTTGGATAAAAAACAATATTCCGGATAGTGGGATATTGTTGACCCTGGACGCTCCTACAGCTAATATTATTAAATTTTATTCTAATAATGAAGTATTTTCTCTGCACTCAAATAGGAATCCCGCGTACACTGAAATCGTTAATCCTGATTTGTTCATCCTCAATGGTCAAATCAATTATTTGGTTTCGCAACCATATATGGCAGAAAATTACCCACATCTGAGAGATGAGGTAGATCAAATGAATGACTTGGTAATAAAATACGGCGGAATTCCAGTTCATACAGTAAATGAAACATACTATGGAAAAAATGGAGAAATTTTAATTAGACCTGCGATAATTATTTATGCTTTAAACGGAATTAAAGGGAATTAGGTTTATCGTGAACAACACAACAGTGAGTATGGGGGAACAGAATTATCATTTTATCATGATTATCATTATCTCTCTGATCTCTATTGTTTGCTTTTTTTTAGTTGAAAATTCAATTCATGAAGTCTCAGCAATTACGTCTAATTCTGATACTAAATCGAATACCCAAATCAAACATGTGATAGTTGTTTCTCAAGGCAGAAGAAGCTTTGATAATTATTTTGGGACGTTTCCAGGGGCAAACGGATTACCTAAAAATTTAACAATACCATTTAATCCTTTTCCTCCAGCAATCCAAAAATTTACTGTAGGCGCCTGGTTTAATACAAACAATACTTTTCAGACCAATGCCTTCTTGGTCAATAAGGGTGGAGTGGGAAGCGATACCCTTGGTTATAACATGAATTATGGTATCTGGATGACTAACTTTGGTAACATCGGAGCTGGCTTTGAAACTAAAGATGGCATAGATTATGTAGTTCGCTCAAACAATACGTATAATGATGGTAAATGGCATCAAGTGTTTGTTACGTATGATGGTAATTCCGAGCTTAAACTCTATATCGATGGTAATGAAACTGCGTCTACCAAAACTAATGGTCAATATCCTGACATTACCGGAACAAAACCAATAAGAATAGGAGCGAATTCATTTCAACCAGAATACTACTTCAAGGGATCTATAGATGAGGTAAGAATATGGAATAGAACGCTTGATAATTCAGAAATATTGAAAGGATATAGCGATAACATTTATGATCCTGACAGGCTAATTGTTTATTCGTCATTTGAAAATAATGAAACCTCTCAAAACAATTCTACAAAAGTCACACTTCAACCAGAATTAAAGGGCATATACCTCAACGGCTCCTCCTATTATGATATTAAAATTGATGTCTCAAAATACACTTCATATCTTAAACCTTTCAACCTACTCAAAACCAAGACAGACAGTCCTAATTACGGAGAAAATGCGTATGATTTGTCATATAATAATGGGCAAATGAACGGATTTGTGATTGCCCAGCACCTTGATGGAAAAGATCCTAGACTTGTTTTAGGTCACTATAATGGAACTGATCTTGGATTTTACTGGAAATTTGCAACTGAATTCGTACTAGCTGACAATTTTTTTGCGTCTACTATGGACACGGGTTTTCATAACGAAAATTATCTATACACTGGCATTCCTGTTGATAAAAGTAACAACGTTTCTTTTCGATATCTAAGTAACCTTAACAGGACAGTATTTGATGAGCTTGAAAAAAGTAATGTTCCATGGAAAATATATGTTGACAACTACAACCCAAACCTGAATCAAACGGAACCTGCTCTTAAAAAAAATAGATTCATCAATCTGCTCACTCAGACTCCTAGATTCCATTATAATGAATCTCTAAATTCTAACATAGTTGACTTGGCTTATTATTTTAAAGATTTGAGGAACGATAATTTTCCATCAGTAGCATATATTGTGGCACCTAATGCTGAAGAAAATGCACCCCGAGATGTTACTGTTGGGGAGGAATTTGTCGCTTCGATAGTACTTGCGCTCATGGAGAGCAAGCATTGGAATGATTCGGCTATAATTGTTACCTACCGTGAGTCAGGAGGGTGGTATGATCATGTCCCACCGCCAAAGATTGGTGAAAATACATATGGCTTTCGTGTTCCAGCGTTGATTATATCTCCATATGCTAAAAAAGGATATATCGATAGTACCCTATATGATGCATCATCAGTTCTAAAATTCATAGAATACAATTACAATATTTCGTCTCTTGGTAAACGAGACGCTGATGCCAATAATATGCTACATGCATTTGATTTCACAAAAGCACCAAGAGAACCATTGAACCTGAAGACAGGATTTATAAAAAATTTGAGCCTGGAGGTAAAGAAAAACATTGACAAGAGTAAGAGTGTTAAAATTGTTACCTTTATTTATCTAGTAACTTTACCGATATTGGCTATTATCGGTTTTATCATTTTCTGGATTGTTTACAGAAAAGAACATAAATCAAGATTAATTCGAAGATAGTGAAAACATTTGAGTACGTATAGTAGCCACTTAATGATCCAATTCTTTTGCTCAGAAAGTAGACAGTATATATTGGCTAGGATATTTTATTTCGGGGGATCAAGTTGAAATCTATGAATGAATATTATAATATTTTCCTCGAATTAACAATTTTGGTTTTTTTAATTGCGATACTTGTAATACAAATAACTAATTCAAATTTACAATATTCTCATAAAGTTTATGCACTAGGTAACACTAAGTTGAATGATTTTAA
>DAIRDV010000167.1:0-3063 GCA_036795955.1 Nitrososphaeraceae archaeon
TGCAATTATTACTTTTATTCCTTTATCATAACATATTTTAGCTGTCTTTTTTACGGAATCTTTCAATTTCATCCCGGGGTATAGGAAGTACGGCATGACTGTTATCGAATCCACATTCTTAGAGACGCATCTTATAATACCCTCTTCAATGTAGGGCGGTATGACTTCAAGGAAGCAATGATCGACAAGAACGTACCTGCTTTGTTCCTTAATCATATTACATAATTGAATTAACTCTTCTTTAGCCTCAGGTTCCCTGCTTCCCCTATCAATTAGTAATAGAGCCCTATTCATACTAGGCACCCACATTATTGTAATTTATCCGAGAAACTGCAACTGTTAGATTTGGCGGGAATTTTTGTTTATTGACAATTAATTCACCGCCTGAACTGAGTAAGGAGGATGCTTCCGAAACGCTCGAAGTGCCTTCATATTTTTTTACAACTTCAGATGGATTTGGAACTGTTACATTACCCAATTTATCCTTATCAAAAAATTCTAGAGGAATTCCATGTTTGTCTGAAAATGCTTCCAAGGAAAGAGGAGACTTGCCTCTATTTATGGTGGAAAGATTTCTAATACTAAGAAAAGACAAACCATTATTTTCCAACACTTTCATGATTCCTTCTTCTATATCTGCCTGGGTGGTATCCCAGTGAAAACCTATTCCTACAACAAGGCTTTTTGGTCTATAGATTACGGATTTTCTGACAAGTATTGGATCTTCTATGATTTTATCGGAAATAATCAAGCCCGCTTTGAAATCGTCCGATTTTAGTTCATTAATATTTTGAACTACGGTTACGTTTTTTGGTAATTCTTTATCCCACCATTTGGATTCGCCTGCATCTTGGTAGACGCCTATTTTTTCTTCGTTTACCATATGAGCACTCACTTTAGTAACATTTTCAAAGTTTTCAATACGCCATTTAAAATTATTGCCCAAGAGATCTACTGCTATTGTTTCATTGACATCGGCAGCAGTGGTTATTACAGCAGTTGAATTAAGAATATCTGCAATTGATTTGGATAATACATTGGCACCTCCCAAGTGACCTGATAATGCACTTATGACAAAATTAGCTTTGTCATCTATTACAATAACCGCCGGGTCTGTCTTCTTATCCACCAAAAGATTTGATATCAAACGAATAACGGCTCCTAATGAAAAAATACAAATGATACTATCATATTCTTTAAAAATCTCTTCTACCATGTTTTTTGTATTTTTCTCAAACCAAATAATCCCATCAGAAGAATCTTTATGCTTAGATTGGGAGTAAACAGAAGCTGAAGGAATTTTCTCTTTTATTCTTCTTGCTATATTGATTCCATTTTTAGTAATACAAATAATCGCAACCTTGCTGCTCATGCATTAGAATATAAAATTTATTCAAATAATATACTTTATGTTATTTTCAGCTTCTTGAAACATAAATATTCAAATATTCAAACGACAGTATTCTTGTTGGTTTTAAATGAATTTAACCTTCTTTTGTAAAAGGAATCGGCACACTGAATGTCCTGGTGAATGGCCTATGGGTGATTCATGTGGGTCCGATCATGATTGCTCTTTTGATGTAAAAATGTCAAAATGTGAATGCTCATGTCATGTTTGATGGCTATTGCATCTGCAGATCTAGATTTATTTTGAAATATTGATAAAAATGATCTGTTCGGGGTCAGAAAATTATGGTTTTTCAATCACTTGTATTTCAAACAGCCACCACATCATCATACCCCGTCAGTAGTTTATTGTTGATTGATTTCATTAACTCTTTAGCTTTTCGCCTTATTGAATCATTGACTCGCACTAGAACAAGCCCCTCCAATGGCTGACCATAACATACCAGAGAGTAATTGGATGCAAAGTAGCAAGCGGGAAGTGTCAATAGATCCTCTTCGCCAATGACATACAAAATGAAATTCTTTTGACTTGAAAGAGCAAATTTGATTTTAGTTAATGCGTCTTTTGTAACGGTACCTGCTGGATTAATACATGAAATTTTTGTTACATCTTTATCCTTTTGATTTAGCATTTTATCAGTTAATGTGGAGCTCTTTTCCTGCCTTCTCTCAATTCCGTCAACTATTGCGAGATCAGGATAAATATTATATGAAATTAATTTATCAGTAGAACAGTCACCTACGGTTATAATTGACTTGGAATTCGTAATTTCTTTTCGTATTTTCTTTTCTGTTATATCACTGTCTAAAATTAGCTTTCCTAAGGGCTCTTTTAAAACTCGAAGAATATCAGGTGGTATTGACACTTTCTGGTTCTTTTGATTCTTTTGACTGTTCACTTTCAGTTTTCTCTTGATCCTGTAATTCAGAGGCAATTATACTAATTCTACCTGCTACGGTGCGCGCAATTTTATCAAATAAGACGGCCTGATTATTATTTGGCTCCGAAATTGTTACCGGATTACCACTGTCACTTGCCGACATTATTTGTTGGTGCAGAGGTATTTCTCCAATAAAGGGAACATTAAACTGATCACTAACTTTCTGACCGCCTCCAGTACCGAAAATACTAATCTTGTTATTACAATGTTGACATTCCAAATAACTCATATTTTCTATGACTCCTATAATAGGTACGTTCAGTTTGTTGAACATCCCTACTGCTTTTACTGCAACATTCATTGCCACATCTTGAGGAGTGGTTACAATAATTATTCCCGTTATAGGTATTGTTTGTGCTAATGTCAAAGGCGCATCTCCAGTTCCAGGAGGTAAATCAATTATCAAGTAATCAAGCTCTCCCCAGTTCACATCGGTTAGAAATTGCTTTACAATTCCAGCCACTATTGGACCTCTATAGATTCCTGCTTGTTGTGATTGCTCATAAAAGAAGCCCATTGAAATTACTTTTACTCCCTGTGCCAGGACGGGTTCTATTTTATTATTTATTACTTCAGGTGCATTCTTGAGTCCTAACATTAATGGGATACTTGGACCATAAATATCAGCATCCAATAAACCAACCTTTGCACCGGTCTTTGATAATGCCAAGGCAAGGTTAACTGACACTGTCGTTTTACCAACGCCTCCTTTTCC
>DAIRDV010000168.1:0-3054 GCA_036795955.1 Nitrososphaeraceae archaeon
TCAGCCGTTACTTCACACAGCTGAGGGCACTGTGAAAATTCCATACAAAATCACTCAAGATGGAGAATATTCACTGCAAGTAAGTGTAATGGGGATTAACTTTATTCCAATAAAAACAGAACAGGCGTTATTTGACTTGAATGTAAGCTGAAATATTCACTAGTTGGCATAATTCAAATTTGCTACTATTCAACTAGACAAAATGAAAACAAATATTATTGATTTTCCGTCTCATTGGATGTTTCATTCCCAGAAGATGTATCAATTTCTATACGAGTATCAGAATTTGCAATTTCATTAATCAGTTTGAAATCGCTATTGTTGATAAACGCATGAGCGATAAATAGCAACATGATTACACAGAATATCGCACTTACAATCAGAAGGGAATTCATATCTGTATTGAATGTTTTTTGAGTAATTTAAATTAGTATTAAAACTCGAGATTGATGTGTAAATCAAAAACATGAGTTAAATCTGTTTGAAGCATTTTCTCGAGATACTTGAGGATAAAAATTTTAACAAAAATTGTAAACATTAACTGAGCTCAATGGATATGAGCCAATAATATCATCACAATGTCCATAAAACAAATTGAATTTATCAAGATATTTAGAGAGATTCGTGGGTAGATTCGACTGGACAACCCTTGATCTTGTGTATTTGAGAAAATGGACAATTATCGGAATAATTATAGGAATTCTTTCTGGATTGTTGGTGATTACTGCTTACGAAGCCATGCGAATTTTTTCATCATTTTTCCTAAGCGATGTGGTGAGGTATATTCAACCATATCCAGAAGATGTTGCCAACTTGTCTTCACAATATTCCCTGTATGTGTTAAAACCCTGGCTCATTCCTGTAATTTTGGGACTAATTGGTCTAGGTATAGGATTGCTTTCAATGAAATTATCAACCTCTCTTGGCAAAAACGGCATAGATGAGATTAGTGATGAATTTCATAACAAGAAAAATAAATTGAGTTTAAAAAACTCATCAATTAGGACATTCTCTAGTTTCCTGGCAATAGGAAGTGGAACTAGTGGTGGAGTTGAAGATTCCCTAGCACATACTGGTTCTGCACTTGCATCAATTATTGGCAGAATTTTCAAACTTGACCAAGAAGAAATTCGAATTGCAATTGCCGCAGGAATGGGTTCAACAATTGGCGGCATTTTGAGGTTACCTTTTGGAGGAGCTATTTTTAGTTTAGAATTATTATATCGTAGAGATTTCATCATCAAATCTCTGTATCCAGCATTCTTAGCATCAATAACAAGTTATATCGTTTCAGGATTTGTTTTGGATTGGCCTTCTTTCCTTTATATTCCGCAAGAGTTTATCACAAAAACAACACTTCAGTCTATAGCAGCTTACGGCGTAATTGCCGCCATTATAGGAATAGCCGGAATAGGATATGTGAAAACGGTTCAGACCTTCCAGAAACATTTTGAAAATATGAAAATTCCGCTCTATTTTAAACCTGCACTAGGTGGAGTTATTATTGGAATATTCGCGATTGGTTTTCCAGAAATATTAGGTACAGGTTATGGATGGTTACAACTGGCAGCACTTGGCAATCATGAAGTCTTTCCACTATGGATTATGTTTCCAGTAATTGCTATGAAAATTTTTGCTACTTCAGTTTCTAACGCTTCACGTAATACTACAGGTCTATTAGGTCCTTCGCTGGTTATAGGAGGTCTTATTGGCTCCGCTTTAATCACATTGTTTCACTCTTTTGGAATTTTCCTATTCATAGATACAACATCAGCTACATTGATATCAATATTCGCATTCTTTACTGCAAGTACCAGAACTCCCATTTCTGCTATAGTAATTGGGGTTGAAATGGTTGGAAGCTATACATTGGTCATTCCCACAGTCATATCAGTAATAATATCAAACATTCTTTCGGGCAAAAATAATTATATTTACAAGAATTATGTCTCTAATATAAGAACCCAATTATTAAGTGTAAAAAAACATGACTCGAATTTAAGAAACCATCTTGTAAGCGATGCTATGAGCTCAGATTTCTATAACGTAAATCGTAGTACAACTATTACGGACGCTCTCCAGATCATGAGAGACCTAAATGTCAAATCACTTGTAGTTACTAATAATGAAGATAGATTTGAAGGGATGGTTTATCTTGAGGATTTATCAAACGTTTCGACTGGTCATGAAAATATGACTGTTGAATCCATCATGATATTTGATCCACCCATGCTTCGTCCATTGGATCCAATTATGGATTACTTTGAAATAGTAAGTAAAACTGCCGTATCTGAAATTCCTGTAATATCACCGGATGATAATAAATTGGTTCTTTCAATATTATCACTGCGAGATATAAACAAATTATTGAACAATATCAATGACCCGATCTTGCCTGATTTACAAAACAGTACTAGCGAGTTTCAAAAGGATCTCAATAACAATATTAAAGCTCTCCGCAATTTGTCCCAAGAGGAAGATCCCGACAGGATTGACAAGGATAGTAAAATCATAAATAAGCTTAGAGACTACCTCTCCTAATAATACAGACTACAGGAATTATAAAACTAAGCTTTCCGTTTGAGACTTATGCTAGAATCGCAGGTTTAACGTCTATACCTGATAGATTACTAAGTATATGCTTTGTAGAATTATTTCTGAATCTTATTTTATAACAAAAAAGAGAAAAAAAGAGTTAGTTTACTACCACTTGACCCTTCATGAAAGGATGAAGAGTACAATAGTAGTCAAATGTTCCTGCACTGCCGAATGTATGTTGAAATGTTTTTCCTCCTGCTAGATAACTCGAGTCGAACTCTGTACCTGATACGCCGGTTTCAGCACTACCTGAAGTTACAGTATGGAGGGTAGAATCAGTATTTTTCCAAGTCACTGTAGAACCTGCTGATACTGTCAGTGTTGCAGGTTCAAAGAATTTGGTATTACTTGGGGCAGATGATCCTGGAGCGATGTCGATTTCATTTCCGGCTGCAGTTGAATTTCCAGCCATCATTGTTCCATTGCCAGTCATGTTACCGCCAGTGGTATTGAGCA
>DAIRDV010000169.1:0-3043 GCA_036795955.1 Nitrososphaeraceae archaeon
TTAGAAGGATTGACCAGGTCTTTTATCATTAATTTGTTTCAGCCTCCAGTAATTCAAATTCGTCGTATTTAACGCTTAGATGGATTGATCCGAAAACTACCAAATGCCCTTCCTCCCAGAAAGATAAAGTGCATATCCCATTGCTGAAAACATCACTGCTAGAAATCCGATAATTGGAAGGGTAGAGGAACGTGAAATAGAAAAAAGCGATGCACCCCATGCATACAAGAAAATAGAGATGACGTCAAACACCACAAACATCAAAATGTACGAGTAATATTGCATCATGAAATGAGATCTACCTTCGCCTGAAGGCATTTGGCCGCACTCCATTGGCAAAAACTTTACAGGATTATACCTACGTCTAGGCGAGACTAGCTTTGACAAAAACAAGACTGGAACAGACGCTAGTAATCCAAAGCCAAGCATGTACATGATAGGCGCAAACTGGGTAACGGTTTCTCCAGCCAAGGATAAACTTGCTGTTTTCTAAATCATATAAAAATCTTGCTTAAGTACTATTTGTCCAAAATTATGCCAAACAGTTGTTTTGCGGCAACATGTGGATGTGTAAGGGCCAATTTCATTAATCTACTAGTTGTAAATTGAGCTTTGATGAAATCGACAAAATCCTCAACGCTCATTTTTTGAATAATTTCAACTTCTCTGTCCCAGGTCTCATTATTCATATTTAACCATCTTGACTGAACCTTCAGGGATGATTTTATCTTAGAACTGACACGTTCTTTCCAAAATTTCTCGTACTGTTTCAGCGATTCCTTTGTACATCCTTTGGATAAGGATTTAGCTCCAATGTCGCCTGCGATTCGGCCAAATTCTATCGCAAATCTTATCCCTTCAAGTACAAGCGGATTTGCTTGACCAGCTGAGTCACCCACAAGTAATAGACCATCAAATATAGTGGATTGACGTGAACCTTCATTTGGAATAAATCCGTAGTGAAATTCAATCGGTTGAATATTACCAAGTTCATTAAGTGGAGCGATTTTACTTTCCATAATCGAATTTAATTTTTTAATTGGATCTGAAATTGATTCCGGTCGACCCACACCGGTTCCTATTCTTACACGCTGTTTGGAGATGGGAAAAACCCATGCGTATCCTGCATCTGAAAATTTGTCTCCGACCATAAGGATCCACGTTTCAGGATCTATCTCATCGCAGTAACATTCGTATTCCACTCCTATTCCGTACCTTCCCCAGTTCTTGGCATATCCGCCCTTTCTTGCTACGATGCTACTAAACCCGCTTGCATCGATAACGAGCTTTGATTCGAATTCTATTTTTCCTTTGGGCGTCGTAGCAATAATTCCCGTAATCTTATTAGAATGAGATATTATTGATTTTACCTCACTTCGAACTGATATTGCAGCTCCTTCACTAGCAGCAAGTGTTGCTAGGTATTGGTAAGTTGCCCTCACATCTAAGACGCATGATTTTGGTGTCTTCCCTTTAAGAATGATATCTTTGGAAGGAGAGATAATTCTAAAATTCCTTATAGGATTGTAGCATTTTTCTGGAATATTGAGTCTTTGCATGTCGTCAATCCATGAAACTCCACTTGTTCTAATGTTCTGTGCAATAGAATCATCTTTTTCGAGAACTATAGTCTTGGCATTATTCCTTGCCGCAGAATATGCGGCAGATAGGCCTGCCGGTCCTCCCCCCACAATGACAATATCATATTTATCCATGTAATTCTCCTGTTGTTTTGATAATTATTTACTAAAATTCAAATAAAAATTATACTAATTTCATACCTCTCAGAAAACAATTCATCGATTAAACCTTTTATTGCACTATCGTGGAAAACCAATGCAGGTATTTTGACAACTGATAAACCAATAAGTTCAGGCGAATTGAAGGAGGGAAATTCAGCACCGGATTTTTCATTTAGAAGCGAGAGCCAGGATATGAAATTATCTGACTTTAAATCAAGAAAAGTGGTTCTGTATTTTTATCCAAGAGATTTTACTACAGGATGCACAACTGAGGCTTCCGAATTCACTCGTGATTACGATAGATTCAAACGTTCCGGTATCGAGATTATTGGAGTTAGTCCGGATGACGAAGAATCGCATAATAAGTTCAAGGATAAGATGAATATTCCATATCATCTGGCGCCCGATGTTGATAACAGTATTTCAAAAAAGTACGGCACTTATGGGCTCAAGAAATTCATGGGCAAAGAGTACATGGGAGTTAACAGAACGACATTTTTGATAAATGAAGACGGCGTCATTATTAGAATTTTTAACAAGGTAAAACCAATGGGACATAGTTCAGAAGTACTTCAAGCATTTGATATGAAAAAATGAACTCATTAATAGAGATAAGAAATCTGGTCATCTATCGCTGTATTAGAAGTGTCAAGGTATTCTAAAATCCTCTCTAAAGTATCAAGGTTTTGAATATTAGTTTTTCTTTGTTCATAGTTGACCAAGATAGAAGATGTGATAATCAAGGTTTCCTCGGAATTTTTGTTCCACTCTTCAATATCATGGCTAAGTTCAGAAAGTGTATTCGTCTTTATTTCTATCAAAAGCTTATTGAGCTTCAGAAATAATGCAATTATTATCACACGTAATTTCTGCAAAGTCAGTTTGATCCTCTCGGTATCAGAAATTGATGATATTTCATGACATATCTTGTTTTGATAATAGTCGAGATTTTTTGCAATACTCACTGATCGAAGTATTGCAGGAATTAGAGATTTAATTTCCCGCACATTGATTGAACATTTTACAAATAATCCGTTGGCTTTATTAATTTCAAATATGTCAGTTGTAATCCCATCTTTTGAAATAATATCAAAGCAAATAGTATTTTCGATGCATGTGTGAACTATCGCATGAATTATTTTCGACATGAATAATTGGGAATCATAATAATCTTGTAATTTTATTCTAACTCTGCAATTTACTCGAACCTGACACCAGTTCTTCAATATGTTCCAAGATCTTTACATGATGTTCTTCATCAACGATAATGCTTTTGAGCAAAGATTTAGTCTCTAGATCAT
>DAIRDV010000170.1:0-2996 GCA_036795955.1 Nitrososphaeraceae archaeon
CTTCAACAAAAATTGAAAGAGCAAGGCCTACAATGTCGTTGCATTCGATGTAGAGAAGTGGGAATAAAAAATTCAGGAAACAGTGTGAATATTAAAATAACATCCAATAGATTCGATTACGATTCTTCAAAAGGAAAGGAAATATTTTTGAGTTTAGAAGATAATGAAAACAAATTGTTGTTCGGATTTCTGAGATTGAGAAGAACAGCTATGCCACATAGAAATGAATTGATTGACAAAAACGAAAATCCTACAGCCATTGTTCGTGAACTGCACGTTCTCGGACAGATGGTTGATGTTGGTAACAATAACGATTCATTAGCAACATCATTTCAACATAAAGGCTACGGTTCTAGATTGCTAGGAATTGCTGAAAATATCGTTAAAAATGAATTTGGATTAAATTCCATTTCCGTAATTAGCGCGGTGGGAACAAGGGAATATTATAGGAAATTCGGATATAAAATGAACGGACCATATGTTTCAAAGGATTTGTAACGGGTTTTGAAAAGAGAAATAATAGGTAGAGGGACTTGGATTGATAAGATTGCATCCACGATAATTGATAGAGAAAAAAATATCGGACGAAAATTGGACATGATTCCGGTCGAAAGTGGCCTGGGGGCATCAGGCTTCCCACATATTGGAAGTCTCGGCGATGCTGTAAGGGCATATGGTGTCTCACTTGCAATAAAGAATTTAGGATACAATTCAAAGCTCATTGCGTACTCGGATGATTTGGA
Source organism: Nitrososphaeraceae archaeon (assembly GCA_036795955.1). Taxonomy (GTDB): domain Archaea; phylum Thermoproteota; class Nitrososphaeria; order Nitrososphaerales; family Nitrososphaeraceae; genus TA-21. The sequence goes on from DAIRDV010000170.1 coordinate 744, forward strand.
CGGTTTGAGAAAAATTCCATCTGGTCTTCCTGATTGGTTGAGTGAATATATTGGCATGCCTGTGTCAAGTATTCCAGATCCCATAGGTCAGTGTCATGGTTCATACGGAGCTCACATGAGCAGCCTTTTGCTTGAAGCATTAGATAGTCTTGACATTGACTATGAGTTTTTGAATGCTGCCAAAGTCTATGGTAATGGGATGTTAACAAATCAGATTGATACAATTCTGTCAAACTCTTCTAATCTGGGCATTAAGATAGAAGAAATCGTAGGTCAATCAAAGTATAAGGAATCACTTCCATATTTTCCGATTTGTGAATCATGTGGTCGCCTTTACGTCGCACACGCTGAAAATTACCTGAGAGATGAAAAGATAGTAAAGTACAGCTGTAACGGAACCAAGTTAGGTAACAATGAGATAAAAGGGTGTGGTTATTCCGGTGAAATGCCCATAGCTTCGGGAAAGGGAAAACTTGCCTGGAAGGTAGAATTTGCGGCAAGGTGGAGTGCTCTTAATATCAGATTTGAAGCATACGGTAAAGACATTATGGATTCGGTAAGAGTCAATGACTGGGTTTCCGATGTCATATTAAACTATGCACATCCATTACATGTAAAATATGAGATGTTTCTTGACAAAGGAGGTAAGAAAATAAGCAAATCTACGGGAAACGTACTGACGCCCCAAGTATGGTTGCGTTATGGAACTCCACAATCATTATTGTTACTTTTATACAAACGAATTACTGGCACTAGGCAAATTGGAACTGATGATATTGCGACTTTGATGGAAGAGTATGACTATTATGAGGATCTCTATTTTGGTAAAAAGAAGGAAGAAAACGAAGATCGACTATCTAAAATAAGAGGAATTTACGAGTATGTTAATAATCTAAAAACAAGTGATAAATCGTTACAACATGTTCCTTATATGCTGATGGTTCAACAGGCATCATTTTTTTCAGGAGCTGATAGAATAAAGAAAGTCTTTGAAAGATTGCTAAAATACAAAGCGGTAGCAGAACTAACTCCAGACCTGCAGCAGAAAATCCAGCTTGCTTGTAACTGGTCTGATGACTACATCTCTACGGACAAATTTGACGTTGTTCTAAACGATAATGAGAAGGCAATCGTAAAAAATATAGTAGATAAACTAGAAACCGCAACATCTGCGGAGAAAAGTCTTGATGCGGAAAAAATTCAACAATTGATTTATGAGACGTCAAAGCACCACGAGGAACAACCTAAGAAAATTTTCAAACTATTTTACAGGATGTTGATAAATGCTGATAGTGGACCAAAGTTAGGTGGATATATTTCTGATCTGGGATTAGACAAGACGCGTGCCATACTTCAGTCATATGTTTCATAAAAATGGAAAAATACTTTATTTGGCAATTCCGCCGAATTTCTGACCATTTGAAAGTAGCAAATCTGTATTCTTGGACCCCGCGAACTTATGTTGGATGTACAATCATGAATCTTCAATCAATTTATCATACCATATCATTCTCAAAACATATAGGCAAGCCATTCATTGTAGTACTGAGAGGTCTCAATTAGTTTGTCACTGGATTTTAAGAAGATGATTGAAATACTCCTTGAACAGAAACCAGATATTAATTTAGAAAAGTTGAAGGAGCTAATAGAAGATAAAAAGAGAAAGATAGGTGCCGGTTACTTGACCGACCAAGGTGCACTCTTTCTTGTTGCAGCAGATTTGGGGGCATCATTTGATAATGTTCAACGCACAAAAAGAGGAATCAAAGATCTTTACATAGGGGCAAGGGACCTGGATTTGATAGTACGACTCCTTGGTGCATACCCGATTAGGTCCTTTACAAAAAAAGACACAAACGAGAAAATTGAAAATAGAACAATTTCAGTTTATGACGCGGGAGGAAGCATTAAGGTAAGGTTATGGGATAATCTGACTCATGTCATTGAAGAGAATGGAATAAATCCTGGGGATTTGATAGAAATAAAAAACTGTTATGTAAAGAGCGGCCTGAATGGAAAACCAATATTGAATATTGGTGAGGGAGGAGATATAATTGCATACGGTGGTAACGATACTACCATCCCCAATCTAGATGGAATTACATCAACTGTAGACAGTATCCGATCAGAAAAAGAAAATGCGGTAATATCCGGAATAGTAAGTTCTATCCCAAGAATAATAGAATTTTCTGACTCGCGTGGAGAAAGGAAAAAATCATTACAAACAATGTTATCTAATGATACCGGTGACAG
>DAIRDV010000171.1:0-2992 GCA_036795955.1 Nitrososphaeraceae archaeon
ACAAGAATCGACGCAAAACAACGAAGACCCTTTCAAAAGCACTAATCCTGTAATTGCAAGTCCTGTAGCATCAATAATACCTTTTGAGTTACCTTTTCCATAATTGGGAACTAACGAATAGAAAGGCAAATTGGGATATTAGATTTACTCTTCAAATATTATTAGATCATTTAGATTAAATTATTTTTTTTGTAGATTTACTCATATGACATTTTCATTTCATTAGTTTAGGATCATTTGGCAAGGTATTCCCTTGCCCACACGTAGAGTGGAATTATCGGGTGCTCAAAGGGCAAATCGTCTTGCTCCTTGTTATATCCAAGCATAACTATTCTACCAGTCAGCATACTGCGAAGGTCTTGTATCAATTCATTTTCTTTTAGTGGTCCATAAAAGAAAAATGAATACTTTTGATCATAAAATGAAACATGCTGCGAAAAGCACTCAGAAATAATCACGGGGTCATTTATAATGCTCTTATCATTTGTTTCGGATACAACTTTACTATTATTTTTATTCCTATCAACAGTTATTTGTAATTGCCTGCGTATGTAATTATCTCGGATAAATTCTGAATCAAACATAGACTTTGGAGCATTTTTGTACTTCTCTATGCTATGCTCTAATGTTTCAATTGTCTTTTTTGCTATTGCAAGAACTTTATCAGGATCAGGAAGTACTGCATTATTTCTTCCGTATAGATACAAAAGTGAAACTAATTCATCATTCCTAATAAAAGGAAAGTCGAGACTTCCTTCCATAAAGGACGAAATCCTGTTTGAAATGTCTTCAGGGAAGATCATAGTCATATGAAGATCGAAGAGTGACATGACGATACTTGTCAGCAATATTATTTAGACAATTATGTTTATAGGAGTGAAAGAAAGGACACTAAGTAAATGTCGTCATTTGATTTCTCAAAGTCTGTTCATCTAATTGTACATGGACAGCGTGATCTGATAGACACTCTAAAGCACAAACTTGTCTCATTGGGATTTCCAGAGGAAAAGTTAGTGCCAGCTTCATTAGACAAAACGGGGGATATTGGTGAATATGTCGCGATGGCTTGGCCTCCAATGCGTGCCACTGAAGTTATCATTAATGAAATAACTGGAATAAAGAATTCAGAGACAAAAGAGAACCCAATGGGTGCTTGGTCTAATATTGAAAAAAAAGAAATCTCGAGAATCCCATTATCTTAAATCAACGTAAATCCAGCAATTATTATCTTTGACATTTTTTTTGAATTTTAGTTTTGAATTATTATACCAGATTTCCAATACGGCATATATGCGATATGCTTTTAGCCTTAGAAGGTGTAATTATTATAATGAAGAATAATATTTGCACATTGTGTAATACAGAAACTTCTACTAAAGAATGCCCAAATTGTGGAAAACCTGTATGCAAAGAATGCGTAAAGAGCTTTCCATTTTCTGAGGACCTATGTATCGAGTGCGCATCAAAGGTTAAGGCTGGTCTGGGCGGCATGAGAAAGGATGAGGAAATTTTCTAGACAAGCATCTTGTAATGCTGGTCGGCCTGAAAATCAACAACAGTATTGTTACCTATTATGGTATTATTCAGAACTTTCTGTATTAGATTTTCTGTAACCATGTGTAAACTGTGGATCATAAACCTTTGAAAATTCATAGCTACTTGGGTTAATGACATTTCCAACTATGATTAATGCAGTTTTTGTTATCTTGGCCTCTTTGACCTTTTCAGCAATATTGTCAAGAGTTCCAATTATTATTTTCTCATCCTCCCACGTAGCACGGTAAACCACTGCAACAGGTGTCGAGGTCTGATAGATTCCTCCGTTAAGCAGTTCATCCACAATGTTTCTTATCAGATGAACACTGAGATAAAAGGCCATAGTGGCACCGTGGCTAGCCAATTTAGAAATTCTTTCCCGGTCTGGAACTGGAGTCCTAAGTTCTGCCCTAGTAATAATAAGAGTTTGAGTAATTCCGGGCAAAGTTAATTCCAAATTCAGCGAAGATGCCGCACCTAAGATAGCAGTTATTCCTGGAACAACTTTACAGCGTAAGCCATCTTTGACCAGTTTATCAATTTGTTCTCTTATTGTGCTAAATAATGCCGGGTCACCGTCATGAAAGCGAATAGCGAGTTTTCCTTGCTTTGTGGAATCCCTTAATATTTCATAAATTTTGTTTCTATCTATAAGAGCGGCGTCATGAAGGACTGCATTCTTTTTGGCATATTCGAGAAGTTTTGGATTGAGTAACGAACCCGAATATACTATCACATCTGCATTTTCCATCAAATTTTTGGCTTTTAGCGTTATAAGCTCAGGATCACCGGGACCCGATCCGACAAAGTAGATAGTGTTAGGTTCAATCATTTTTTCTAGCCACCATTATTGAGAAATATTTGCCAGCAGGATTTTTTGTATTTCGTAAGTCTTTTAATTTTTTTGTTTCCAAAATTTCTTCATCGACAGATACGTCCTGTGCTATAGTAATGACAGAGTTATCATTAAAACCGGTTTCATAAAGAATTTCTACTACGCTATCAAAGTATCTTCCATCCTTAAGAAAAATTATTGAATCACATGATGCCACGGTTTGTCTTATCTTGTTCAGGTCGTAACATGCAGGAACGATACCAAGAGTTTGATCACCTTCTACAAGACTCATTTTTGCCTGGGCTGCGAATGCAAAAAATGACGGCACACCGGGGATGATTTCAATTTCTATATCACTATAGTTTTCCCTGAATTCTCTGTGAATATAATTCCAAGTACTGTATAAAGAAGGATCGCCTACGGTCAAGTATATGCATTTTTTTCCGGAAAGCACACCTTGAGCAATTAACTGCGAATTTGTTTTCCACTGTAATTTCAGAGAATCTTTATCCTTTATCATAGGAAATATGAGGCTTGTTATACTGGTCGTTGTTTCGTCTACGTACTTTTTTACAATTGATAAAGCAATGCTAGGTCTACCTTCTTTAGAGGTTGGAGTAA
>DAIRDV010000172.1:0-2973 GCA_036795955.1 Nitrososphaeraceae archaeon
CATTTAGGCGCAAATAACTATACAAGATAATAGAATTAAATTTCCTTCTTGTCTATTAAGATAATATAAAGAATCATTAGACGATTAATTCTGGCAACTAAGCTAACTCTGAGTTTATAATTTTTAGAAAGGCAGAATTTCACACGATCTGCGCTCTCGTAAAAAGGGGTCTTAAAATATTCAATGTGATTTATAAGCCAGTTAATTAGTATTCAAATTGAATCATGGGAAGAAGAAAGAGTACCTCAAGACCACACAAGACTAGAAGAACAGTTGAAGGCCGCTGCCCAAAGTGCACTACAATTGTTAGGTTTAATGTAAGTGGGCCTGTTGGAAGTGAAATTTACGAATGTATAGGTTGTAGATCAAAATTCCCAATAGATGAATTATGATCTAAACAAAATTTAGATAAGGAACCATACATAGACGATTCATTAGATAGAAATGGATGCTAAAATAGACTATGTAGATAAAGTTTATCTTTACAGTAGTGGCATGTCCGCTGAGCTTGTAGAAAGGAGCAAAGCGGTACTTAATGAACACGGTGTTAATCCTAATGACATTATTCTTATTGAATCTCCCGAAGGAGTTCCCGAAGGTTCTATCATTATTACTTTATGGCCGCATTACCTCTCCGTTGCAAAAGTAAAAAGAGTAAGAGAAGGTTCAATATACGCTCCGCAATTATTCAATATTGACCTATAGTAATTATTTTGGAAAAACCCGAGAGCGATAATCGCCATTATATATCATGTGTGACTAAACTAATCAGGCGTATCTCCAATCCTAGAAAATACTAAAATGAGGAACAATAGAGCAGGTTCTAATCTAAATGCGTTTTAATCATTTCATTTATTTTATTTTTAGATACTGATCCGATAATCTTGTTTACTGCTTGCCCCCTCTTGAACAACAACAGGGTAGGAATACTTGAAATGCCGAACTGTCCTGCTACCAATGGATTTTCATCAACATTGATTTTGCCTACAACTAATTTGCCCAAGTAATCTTTACCAATCTCGTCAATGATTGGCGACATCATTCTGCAAGGCCCACACCAAGGTGCCCAAAAGTCTACTAATGTCAATGGAAATTTGTTAATAGTCTGGGAAAACGTAGAATCATCCAGTACGAGTGGTTCCCTAATATTTTTCAATTGTTCTTTTTCAATAATCAATTCTTGTAACTTTTTCATTTTTTTTTCATTTAATAACTTTAGTTCTTCATCTTCCAATTTATGTAATGACACTAACAGCGCTTGAATTGGTTTATTATGTTTTTTGATCTTTCAATTTATTCAGCGATAGATAATTATCTAAGAGAACTCAAAACATTTTAGATCTTGCTCGATATAACGAAAAATGATGAAGATAATTCAGAATCTGGGATTGAAGATAGCAAATCAATAAAAAAGCAAATAAAGAATGATAGACTCGAAGACGAAGAGAACTCAGGTATTGTAGATAGTGAGGTATTGAAAAGTGAAATTCAATTCTTGAAAGATGAGCTAGAAAAAGAAAAAGAAATTTCAGAAAAAAACCTTTCTAGACTAAGATACCTTATGGCAGATTTTGATAACTATAGGAAACAAATAGGAAGACAAACGGAATCAAGAATTGAAGAGAATAAGGGTCAACTCCTACTTAAATTGCTCAAAGTTTACGATGATTGCGTATTGGCTCTTGAAACCATAAAAAATGGCCAATATGATTCTACGTTGCTAGGTGGAATTAGTGGTATTATGACAAACTTTGAGAGCTTGATGAAAGAAGAAGGGATGTTAGAAATTGAAACTTTGGGCACACCGTTCGATCCGAATGTACATGACGCGATTGGTTTTGTAACAAACGAATTGGCGCCGGACAACACAATAGTGGAGGTGGTACGGAAAGGCTATATGCTAAACAATAAAGTTTTAAGACCTTCTTCAGTCATTTTATCTAAAAGAACAGTTACAAACAAAGATATTAATGAAAAAGAAAAGGAGTAGTGAAAAGAAATTATGGGTAAAATTATTGGGATAGATCTTGGAACAAGTAATTCTGCAGCCTCAGTTATGATTGGAGGAAAACCCACAATAATACAAGCTGCCGAGGGAACTTCAGTGGGTGGAAAAGCATTCCCCTCGTATGTAGCGTTTACTAAAGATGGTCAATTGCTGGTGGGCGAACCTGCAAGGAGGCAGATGGTTACAAACCCCGAAGGTACCGTAATTGCGGCCAAACGTAAGATGGGCACTGATTTTAAATTTAAAGTATATGGCAAGGAGTATACCCCCCAACAAATATCTTCTTTTATTTTGCAAAAGATAAAAAGAGATTCTGAAGCCTTTGTAGGGGAAACAGTTGACAAAGCGGTAATAACAGTCCCGGCCTATTTTAATGATAATCAGCGCCAGGCAACAAAAGACGCAGGTGAAATAGCTGGTCTGGAAGTCGTAAGAATTATCAATGAACCTACAGCCGCCTCACTTGCATATGGTCTGGATAAAGTAAACAAAGACTTGAAGATAATGGTATTCGATCTCGGTGGAGGAACACTAGATGTTACCATAATGGAAATGGGTGGAGGTGTATTTCAAGTAAAGAGTACTTCTGGAGATACCCAATTGGGAGGAACAGACATGGACAACATTGTTGTTGAATATATTATACGCGAATTTCAAAATCAAAATTCCATCGATGTTCATAATGACAAAGCAGCAATGATGAGAATAAAAGAGGCGGCAGAAAAAGCAAAAATTGAACTTTCAAATGTTATGACGACGGAAGTAAATCTTCCATTTTTATCATACGATCAATCTACCGGTCCCAAAAATTTGGTAATGTCTCTTTCTAGGTCAAAGTTAGAAGAATTGCTGAGACCAATAATTGAGAGATGTAAAGGACCTATGCTTCAAGCAATTGAGGATGCAAAAATGAAACCTGCAGATATTGATAAAATTATTTTGATTGGCGGACCGACAAGAATGCC
>DAIRDV010000173.1:0-2972 GCA_036795955.1 Nitrososphaeraceae archaeon
TTAGATAAAGAAGATTCAAGCGAACAGGAAATGTATAATGTGACTTTTAAGGCTGGTTGTAGAACTAGGCCGCATATACATGCTTCAGATCAAGTGTTGATTGCCACGGAGGGAAAGGGCATAGTAGTATTCGCAAAAAGGTTAAAGATCGATCCAGATCAAATTACTAAAACAGAGATAGAAGTTGAAAGTACCGTCATGATGGAAAAAGGGGATGTAATTTGCGTTCCGGCTTTTGTCTTGCACTGGCATGGATGCCTAGATAATAAAGAAGACTTTACTCATATGGCGATACGAAAGAGGACGGAATTGGATAATATTTGGTTCTAACATATTACCAAGTTAATTCTTTGGTAGTAATTTGACCTGCCCCGAATAATATTTGGAATTTCTTATAGAAACAATTAAGTATTTCATTAATTCTTTCGAATCGCATGAACAAGTTGCTATTAGGCGTTCAATTAAATCTCATAATACTGGTCATTACGGTTGCAGTGGGATCATTAATTCAATTTCAAGTATTTGCATTATCTGTGTCCAATGCTACAACATCTGAGGAAAGGTATGTTGGACAAAAGACAGAAATGTCAAATCCAGCTTCGCCAACAGTCACCCCTCATGGCAAAGTTCCACATCAGATCATTTTTGCGCTGCCCTTGAGAAATGACAGTAAGATTTGGACAGGTACTGTAACATTTACTGCGAGTAAACCCATAGAAATAGAGGTATTACATGGTTACAAACCCCAATCAGCCATAGACGTTGAACATGGCGAACCTTATCATGCAACATTACCTAACAATAAGACAGTTGCTATATCTACAATGACGATGTTTACGGATACTCCTGTTAAAGTAACTGATACTCCAATAAGTACAGGTTCATTACAATTTACAGGGAGCGCGCTGGTTTTTCACAAGACAAGTGGAGAGCCATTTACCGTTACCTATACTGTAGATGCCGTCGCAAGGACCCCAAATAATTAAAAAGTTCTTGAGTCTCGTTTGGTTGCCAGTTCGTTCTAATGATGAGTATTAATTTCGAGTAGTATGATTTACTTCATGGATACACAATAAGATTGGATATTTTTATTTAATATTTAGTCCATAAGATTAAATGACAATGGAAAGAAATCCAAAAGAATTTTCATTTCTAGCCGATGCTATGCTTGGCAAAATTGCGAGGAAACTAAGAATATTTGGTTTTGATACAGTATATGACTCTAATTTGGACGATGATAATATTTTAAATTCATCAAACTACACAGGCAGAATAGTACTAACAAGCGACAATGATTTGTTTAACAGATGTAAGAAAAAACGTATAGATTCCATTCTTACTTACAAAGAAACAGAGATAGAGAATCTGGTTACTATCTTTAAGACTTTAAATATCAAATTCATCAATTTGCCCATAGTCCCCTATTTATGTACGAGCTGCAATGGCAAATTAGATAAAATTTCTGATAAGAGTATAATCAAAAACAAACTATCAGAACAACTATTGAAATCCCATAAAATATTCTACAGATGCATAAAATGTGACAAAATTTATTGGGCAGGCAGTCATTTGAAACGAATTTCCAGACTAATTAATGAAATAAATTTCAAATTGATGTAATTATTTTTAATCTTGCTCAATAGCATTATTTGCAGCACAATTCATAAAGTACAGCAAATCTATAATATTATATGACTATGAAATGTCCTTGTTGTGGAGAGCTTCTAATATGTGAGAAGGAAACTGAAAAGCTCAAATCATACAAGTGCTTGGCGTGTGGATTGAATAATACTGAGCTAAAGGGAAGTACTTGAAATGAATACTCCTAAATGGTAATTTGAGGTTAGAGCCTCAATATCTCGTATTATGATTTACGCGATAAATAATAATAATTTATTATATCGCCTTCGATGCTTTTAACCTCAATATCTTTGAATCCAGCTTCTGTGAGTTTCTTTATGGCCATTTCTTTACCCCACATAGTACCAAGACCTTCACCATTATGAGCTAAAGAGACAGACATACAATGCATGGTAGATATTGTATAAAGTGAAGGTGCCAGTAGAGAATCAATATTTTTGTCTACCTGACTTGATGCTGCGATGTCTTGCATTAGAAATAATCCATCATTATCTAAAGAGCGATTGATTGCTTTGAGAACCTTTGTGGGTTGTACTTGGTCATGAATAGTATCGAAAGCCGTTATAATATCGAAATTTCCAATCTCTTCAATCAACAACGCGTCTTTAATCTCAAATCCAACATTTGTCAGTCCCATTTTCTCTGCTTCTTCTTTTGCCGCGGATATTCCTTCACGAGAAATATCACATCCTGTAAATGTTGAGTTTGGAAATGCTTTACCCATGAGGTTGATTGCATGTCCTCTTCCACATCCAATATCTAAAACTCTAATTCCTTTTTTCAATCTGTCCGTTATAATGGGATTTAATTGTAGAATCTGGCTAATCAATTTACTATCAAAAATTCTTGCTGTTTCTTCTGCCTGGAGCTGTTGAAATTTTGGATATTCTGAATATGGTAGACCTCCTCCTTTCCGAAAACATTCGACAATCTTGTCTTCAACATTTCCCATTAGTGATATATATTGGGCTAACACAGCCAAATTATCTACACCTGATTTCCTAGTTAGGAAAGCAGAATGTTCCTTCGGAAGATTGTATTTCATCGTTGTGGTATCATAGTTAACTATTTTTCCTGTTACCATAGCTCCTAGCCATTCTCTTACATATCTCTCATCTAGCTTGGTCTCTTGGGCAATTTCTTGACTCGTGGATGGTTCTAACTCTGACAACATATCAAATAAGCCGGTCTTATGCCCTATACTAATCATAAGTGTCAGCATTCCTCCATTTAAAAATTGAAACATTTTTGAGACAAACTCTTCTGCCAGAGATTTGTCAAAACTATCAAAATCTTGTTTTCCCATTGTATCTTATGTATAATTATTCAAT
>DAIRDV010000174.1:0-2951 GCA_036795955.1 Nitrososphaeraceae archaeon
ATGACATTCGAGTCGTCGACAATTCTTTCCAGCTAAATTAAAGGTCAAAAATGAAAAATGTCAACACATGAAAAGTCATGATACTAGACGGTATACATTATACCGCCAGATACGATGGGAACTGCATCCACACTTGCAATCTCCTTTATTCTGGCTATGAGCGCATTGAACCAAAGACTATCAATACCCTGGCTCCAAATAGTTATCTTCTTGTAATCTCTCTTTACTCCGTCACTAAAAAATCCGTTACAGTCTTCTACAGTGATGTTGTTGTATTTTTGGCTTATTTCATCAATCAAATCTTTAGCCTGAGTCACTAGATATACGATTGTTAGGGTTGGAAAGGGGATAGTATTAGAAGCTGTTGAGGAGATATCTTCCGCCATACTATTTCATCTAATTATTCCATTTAGATAAATATCTTGTTTTTGAATTCACAATGATCTTTTCTGTCTTTCAAAATTTTATCACAGGACTGATAGCACGAATAGTAATTAATGAACACATAAAGACAGATATAGTTCTGGAGCATTGTTATTGTTCGATGAATGACCTTGAGTTCTTGAATGGTCTATTGGCAATCAGCCCTTCTTTGAGGTTTTCTGGGCTCGTAGAAAAATCAGGACATCTTTGCGCCAGTGCATTTAGACAGGGATTAAATGAGCATCTCAAAGGACGAAACCCCGAAATAAGCTATTCTCAATCTGCCTACATAGTTGAACTGAGGAAAATATTTGAATCTGAATTGGGAAATCTGCACTCGATTATTTATATTTATGATAAGGTAATTATGTTTAGCATTCCCATAAAAAATCACATTGTCGTCATGTCAACAGATAGAGACATTAACATTGATTCTGTTTTCAATCAAGTACAGTCCTTCGTAAAGAATTCTGAATCAGAGTTAGACATACAACTTGATGTAAAAAATATTAGTCAAGAGAAAAAAGAAAGTGTCAGGAATTTATATGATTCTGGTATCTCTGAAGAAATGATCGCTGAACAAGTTGACTTGAATCTAGCGACCGTCAAAAGCCTGGTCAAGATCATCACTACAAAGACAGACTAGTTTGAATTGCAGTATTTACAAATGACAAATTCAGTATTTTTAACTCTTGCTGATTGAATGACTTGCAAGCCAGTCGACGTCTAATTCGGTGCTAACCGTACGCATCCATCTCACTTTCTGTGTCTTGAGTTTTTATTTTGGTTATCTCTTTTTCAATCTTTTCAGCTTCCTGTAATAGTAATGGGATATCGCATGATACACCTGGAACCAGATTGCTTATAGTTGTCGATAACTCTGCAGCTGCTCTAAAATCTGGAATTCCTTCGATAATTTTTACCAACAAGACTATTACATCGATACCTAATTCTGGACTCTGATTTAATAATACCGCGGGGATGCCTCCTATAGTACCATTTTTGAGTAACGATACCTTTGAATCTTTTAACCTGCTCCTTGCTCGTTCTGTATTACCAATTGCTGCAATTGAATATTCTGTTGGATTGGAAGGATTGGTAGGTTGAGCATTCACACTGTTACTTGAGCTAATGATGAGCTCACACCCATTATCCTTTGCCCAATTTAACATAGTATTTCCAACAAGATAGTACAATGATGGCTCGATACTTATTTCAGAGATAAAAATTGCTGTCTTTAACTCCTCATTTGCGTATATTCTTACCGGAAAGTATGGAATAGAGTTTCTAACAACAGATAACTGAGAAAAGTACGATGATTCTATTGTTGCTATCAACTGTGTATTAATTGAGTGCAGTATACACTCAGATGCAATAGTATTTGTAATCCCAGTGGTTGCAAAACCGTCTATAATTGTTCCACCTATTAGATTCATTTTCTTCAATGTCTTGATGACAAATGTCTGTGAGTTTGACATTGATTTATCTTAAGGACACTGCTTTAAGAATTTTAATGCAAAATATGGATATCGCTATCAGGTTGGACTCGATATTACTATATGAATCACTATCAAACATTATTTCAATAAATCCAAGATACATTGAAATGTTTCACGGTTCATTTGTTTCTTGTATTCTTTGATACTTTTGATAATGTCTGTCCTTTCCTTGTTTATTAGATCTGCGAGTTTAGCATGAATAGGCCCATGTAGAAAAATTGATTGAGATACGCTAGTCACGTTGCTGCATCTTCTTTTTGTACTTGATGTTTCAAAATCCAAAATTGTTGGAAGACCATCTGGTGACACTACTATATGACGGTCAAGTCTGCTAAGTTGACCATGGTCTAGGTTCAGACAATCGAGAAGGAAACTCTGTCGGAGTATTTCATTAGTACAATGTAATAACTTTTTGTCGGATGTTTGTGAATCATACCAGCTTTCAATGTTTAATCCTTTGACATACTCCATCAGTATGAAATTTTCAGAAAAATTTACAAGAAAAGGACCAATCCCAATCGAGTTTGCAAGTGAATGATATAGTACTTCATCATACATATTTACTCGATTTGCATCAGTTCTTCTTATCTTCAAAGCAAAATGTTTATTTTTGGATTTGACCAGAGTTACCAAGCCAACAGATCCCTTACCAATAATATGGGAAAATTTTAATTGCACATTCCCAAATGAGAATACTGCATTAATATCCAGGGATGACAATTCCCTCATCCTGTTATCAAAAGTTTTTTCATCAAATAAAGGATAAGTCAGCAAAAATTCTAGACTTTTCCCGTTATTTGTTTCTAATAAATTCTCCATCACGGACCATATGATTAATGGCGCCAGAAACAAAACTATTCAAAACTTTTTCATTCGCCAAATATATTGAATATCCTTTTGAGAGATCCAGGGCAATCCCCGTTTTGGCTCCAGATTTAATGTCTTTCTCAATTATGAAATTTGTGTGTTCCTTAATAGGTCTTTTCTTGGTTTCTTCAACGCTCATGATTCTCATATTTTGGGTGTACA
>DAIRDV010000175.1:0-2884 GCA_036795955.1 Nitrososphaeraceae archaeon
AACGCAGGGTCCGAATGTGCCAGATGAACAATATCGCTAAGGGCCTTTACATCGTTAGCAGTATATTCCAAGTTATCTAATTTTATCATTTATCCGGTATTTCTAACTTTAGTAAAATTGATATTGATACCTAATATTCAAATTTCTTATGGAGCTTGAGCCAATATTGCTCAGAAGCCAGATGAAATTGGGGGGTAAAGTGTCATCAAGAACAAAAACAGTACAGGAAACCCTAAGTACTATTCTTCCAATTTCTCGAGATATTGGAATAACACGGCTTGCAGATATAACAGATATGGATGTTCTAAGGATACCGAATTTTTCAGCTGTTCTACCTGGCACCGAAGATTATATTTGGGTTTATAGTGGAAAGGGTGCTACTAGACTGGATGCAAAAGCAAGTGCATTGATGGAAAGTATTGAAAGATATAGTTCATTACCCTCTAATAATCAAAAAAAGATGATTCAAGGATCTTTTAGGGACGTTTCAAAAATGTCAAACACACTCTATCCTACCAATGTGGTCGAACCAACGCTTTTTGAATATGATGAGGAGATGATTATGGATTTCCTTCCGGGTTACGATTTGATACAAAAAGGGCAAATTCTAATTCCTGCCCCTCTTGCGTTATTTAGATACACTCCAGTACCCCCAGCAGTAAACCCATTTGCGTATCATCATACTAATGGTCTTGCATCAGGGAACGTATTAGAGGAAGCGATTTGTCACTCACTATGTGAAGTTATAGAAAGAGATGCTACGAGTCTGGCCGAATTAAATTCAAGCGCATTACCCTATAGTATTCTTAAATCAATAACAAAATATTTATCAGACAACGGACTAGAAATAGATTCTGTAGATGGTAAAGAATTCGTAGATAGTGATTTCAATTATCCGGATGTCGACATTTCAAACATTGATTTTAAACCGGTTGCAGACCTAGCAAAAAAATTTAATGATACAAATATACCTCTGATAATTAAAGATATTACGTCTCCTATAGGAGTGCCGACTTTTAATGCAAGCAGTATTGAATGGATTACTGAAGATTACGGGTATCTTGCAGAAGGTCACGGAACCCATCCTGACGCAAGAATTGCTTTGCTAAGAGCAATAACGGAAGTTTCACAAACCCGTGCTGCAAACATTCAGGGTGCAAGAGATGATCTCCGGAAAATCTCCTATGGTAACAGCAATAGTGATGAAAAAAAGACATGGCAATTTATGAAATCAAAAAATACTGTCAAATTCTCAGAAATAAAGTCTTACGTTTATGATGACATTTTAGATGATATTAAATTTATTATTTCAAGATTAATCTCAAATGGTTTGAACCAAGCAATAGTAATAGATCTCACAAATCCTAAAATTAAGATACCAGTTGTAAGAACAATAGTACCAGGACTTGAAACATTCAAAATAACTAAAGCTGTAATCGGAAAAAGAGGGAGGGAATTATATCGGATATGAATCAGCCCATAGTATTTCTCGGGCCAACTCTTAGCAGAGATGTAGCAATAAAGACACTTGATGCAGATTACCGAGATCCTGCGAAGAAAGGTGATTTTTTGAGATTGTCGCGGGCAACTGACGAAAAAAAATCAATAGGGTTTATAGATGGAGTGTTTTTGCATGATTATCCACCCTCTCCTATTGAAGTATATCATCTTGCCACAAGAAAAAACATTGAACTAATTGGCGCGTCCAGTCTAGGAGCGTTAAGGGCAGTGGAATTAGAAAAATTTGGAATGAAAGGTATCGGCAAAATTTTTCAATTATACAAAAATGGTATCATAAATGCTGATGATGAAGTAGCAATTACCTTTGTCCGAGATAAAAACATCCTCCAGTCGGAGGCAATGATTGACATTAGGTTTAATCTTTTTTTGGCGTATAAGAAGGGGATTATTGACAGAGAGTCCAAAATAATTCTTGCAAAGGTAGCAAAGAGTATTTACTTTCCATACAGAAATTATGAAGATATCTTACAGCTGTCCCAACAGCGATTTCCATCGATTTATGACAAAATTGAAAAGTTTAGATCTTATATTATGAAAAATAGGGAGAGCTTAAAAGCTCGTGACGCCATAAAACTCTTGAAATATCTAAAAACTACTACGGAATAAATATGTAAAATGAGTTGGTGTGCTGAAATTAAATGGAATTACTCTGCTGAGAGATCCCAGAAATTCGCATCCTTAAATTCTTCTATGGGTTTTCCTAATTTTTTCCATTCTTTAAATGATCTTGAGTACAATCGGATTTTTTTAACTCCACCCATTCTCAGTGCGTAGTATGCAAGTCCTGACAGAGTTCCAACACTTCCACAGTAAGTAATAACTTCGTCATCTGTTGAAATCCCCCTGTTTTCCATAAATCGCTTAATTTCTTGAGGTCTTCTTAATATTGAATCAGCAGTTCCTAACATTGTATACGGTAGGTTAGTAGCTCCCGGAATATGTTCGCTCAAAAAATTTAGGCGTTCTCTTGAATCTACTAAGATCTTATTTTGCTCACTTTTTGCTTTCTCCACCTCATCGTAATTAGCATATATTTTGTTATTTACTTTGAGTGAATGCTTTACGGAAGCAAATTCATTAATTTTTTTTTCTGTTTCAAATCCATAACTTTTCCATTTGGTAAAAGTTGTTTCGAGTAAGGATGTGTTTGAATGTCCTACATACTGAAATGTCCATGCAACTCTCGCAGCAAGGGCTCCAAAAGTATCGTCATAAACTACAACCGGAGTCTTATCCGAAATTCCTAGCTCTTCTAATAGATGAACGATTCTTTCTGGAGCATCATTTTCAAGTACCTTTGCAAGTGGAAGAGACACTGCAGTTTTGATATGTTCTCTTCTATATTCATCCTCTTTCCTAACAT
>DAIRDV010000176.1:0-2879 GCA_036795955.1 Nitrososphaeraceae archaeon
ATTTATGCAAATATTTTTCTTACTTATTTCTCTATATGAATCTGAAATAACGAAAAAATCTGGTACATTTAATTAATTAGAGTTCATTTCGATTCGTTTGATGATTCAAGAATCCAATTGAATATTTTAATCTAGCACAAATAGAAACAATTAAAGGACTCATTTGTTACTTCTCGATAATTAGACTATGAATTTATTTGCTAACCGATTATTGACAGTATTCGGATTGATTAGTGTTGCACTGTTATTTCAAATTACAATCTCGTCAAATCTACTGTTTGCGGCAGAAAGACCAGACTCGAATACAAATAAGACAAGTTTTGGTTTTGGCCTGGAACCAAACGTTACTAACGGATCATCTCCAAACCAACTTGCATATCGAAATTCACAACATGGAATATCTATGTTGTTTCCTTCAAACTGGACATACTCAGATAGCGGTCTACCAGAGTATACTCAGATAGCAGCATTTTATGGTCCGCTACAAAATCTTTCCGATCCAATCCCGCCTAGATTAACTATAACTGTAATGAACTACCAACAGAACGTAGCTCTCAAGGATTTTACTAATATGACGCTTTCCTCACTGAACCAAACAAATCAAGTAAAAATATTAAGCTCTGATTCAACCACTCTCGCTGGCCATCCTGGTTATCAAGTTATTTTTTCAACATTACCAAGTATCGGAAATCCTGTTTCTTTTGAGATAATGCATTCTTGGACGTCGTTGGGTAAGAAGATTTATGTTCTCCAATATAGCGCCGAAAATTCCAAGTTTGATACCTATCTACCCACTATTAAGCAAATATTACAATCCTTAAAAATTGAATCCGAATAAATGCGAAAAATCTTTCCTACTCTAATCAATATATGTTATCTAAATAGAACAATCTGAAGATTAACAATTATAAACTTTATAATTAAAAGAATACGAGATGGATGAAGCCTAAAAATTTAAGGACGTTTATTACATTAACTTTGATTGTTGCCGCTTTTGCAATAATTTACTATCATATTCCAATTTCAAAGATATCTCTTTCTGATATAGCGAAGAATTCAGACAAATTTGGGATATTGGAAATCTATCCTACAAAACCTGGGGGAAGAGAATGGTTTATTGATATGGACAATCCGACCAAGGATCCAGGATTTAAACCAGCATCAAATATTTCTCGTCAATCGGATGGTTCTTGGCAGGTAAGCGGGCGACTTGAAAATGGGAAATACGCTGGTGAGGTCAGAATGGAAGTTCTAAGACTCCCAGGATCTGCGGAATGGAAAAACGTCGAGATGACAGGATACGCAAAGATAATTCCAATAATGAATCCAAATGACTCTCTTGTATGGTCCGTCAGAGGTGGAGTACATAATGACACTGTTCCTTGCGAAGGCACAGCTTTGAAGGGTGAAATAGACGTTAATGGAACCGTTTCTTGGGTAAAAGAGATATGGCATACAGGTGGCTATACGAGTAAACGCGCCGAAGTGCAAGCCACAGATCCCATTATAGGCAGGTGGATTGGATGGAAAGTAGTGGTTTACAATTTAAATAATGATACTGCGGTAAAAATGGAATCTTATCTAGATGATAAGGCCAATAATCAATGGTTAAAGGTTAGCGATCTAACTGACGATGGCGGATGGTATGCCAACAGTCCTGATGAAATATTTTACAGTGCAAATTGCGGAAAGGTCAAAAATTACATAATAACTAATGGGGGACCGTTAGCTGTATTTAGATCAGACAATATGACTTGGAATTTTAAAGACTTGAGTGTAAGGGAAATTACACCACCTTTATGAACTTGAACTCTCTCCGTAGTACGTCTACCATACCACCAAGAATCAATTCGGATAAATACCGAGTCATCCATGATCGCCCCTAATGACATAGAATACATTGCATCAATAACGAGCCAAGAAGGGATCGCCGGATATAAGAAACAATCCATAATCATAGATTCAGATTTTGATATTGTAGGAGCGATGATTACTATTTGGAGTAATATACAAATTTGTCTGTCACAGAAGTGCTTTTGGTCTTATGGACAAATATTAATTATTATGATATTGAGTATTGAATAAAGCATCATATATGAAACTTGATAAACATAATTTTCCTATTGATATCCAATTGTTATATTAAATGTTTTACATAATATAATATGTCAGAGAACTTTACCAAAATGTCGACTTGTTTATTGTGTGATGCTAAAATTGATGCAAAATCTGGAATTCAAATTTGTTCTACTTGTGCAATTATAGCAATGCCAGATGAAGATTTTCAAAAACTGTATTATATTTCTCTCATAGAAAATATACATTTTAAAGAAATCCCTGACAATGAGCGAACAAGGATTTTTGACCTGCATACTCACTCGACCCGACCAGAAAGCCCTATGAAGTATCGTAAAAAGAAAGGGAAATGATGAGACCGGCTTGAGTCAATTACAAATCGTTAGAAACAGAGTAGTGTCTCCTGTATTTGAATAAATATTCACAATGCAGGTTCCTTCAGTCTTTCTTAAAGGCTTTGGCCTCATCTTTAGTAACGTTGAACCATACTTTATGGCCATCATATCGTACAACTTTATTCTTAGGCAAGTAAAATTTATCCTTATCAACAACTCCTCTTTTTGTGACAACTACCTCTGCATCTAAATCATGAACTTCACCTAAATCATAATCGTCAATTCCTCTTGCTTCCTTTTTTTTGATATCATCCCAATCTGTTATTCCACTCATATACACATCAATGCAACATCTCATATAAGACTTAGATACACATCTACGAAATCTAGTTACTAAATCACGAATCAAATGGAGTGATTTCTAAATTCATTTTTGATCATTCAGAAATTTATAATTAATGAATGAAT
>DAIRDV010000177.1:0-2853 GCA_036795955.1 Nitrososphaeraceae archaeon
TGTTGATCGATTACCATTATAGCTTAGTTATCTACATATATTGTTTGAGGATTGTAATGTGGATTGTAATTGACTTATCCAAGTAGTTTCTTACCTTCTATGAAATTTGTTAGAAGTAATGATAGATTACACAGCTAGTTCATATAAGGAACAATATTAGAAAAGCTAGGGGCCCATAGTTCAGTTTGGATAGAATGGCTGCCTGCGGAGCAGTTGGTCGAGGGTTCAAATCCCTCTGGGCCCGAATTATATATGAAATGAAAACTTTGGAATTTTTACCTTATAGAATACCGTTTTAATTACTGTTTATTTTATAAATTCTGTAATTAATAAGATAGTTTTAGGCGGAAAAGCAAAAGTTAGCATCAGTTTAAATATATCAATAACGTTGATACAGTCATTCTTTTCCATATCAGAGAAGTTACAACAGAAAAACAAAAGTTTGTTAAGGAGCTAACAAAATGATTTTTACAGGTGTGGAAGTTATTTTTAGTGGTCTTATTTCAGGAATGATAGCTACATTGGTAATGACAGCGACCGAAGTCCCGTCGTGGAGAAAATGGGGATTGTTGGGAGTTTTTGAATGGCATGAAAATCAGGTGATTTCCACCAGATTTTTCCATATCCCTAATGATAAACCTTGTTTCAAATATATTTTCTTTCTACATTTCCTAAACGGATCGTTAGCAGGTATCGGGTTTTCATTGATATTATCAATTCTCAACATACCTATCACAGGGCAGTATGTCGTTTCATTATCTCTGACTTATGGATTAGTGCTGTGGATCGTTACACTTTTACCTATCCATGAACCCATAACCGGACATTCTGTATGGAACCATCAGTTAGGTCATTTACCTTCAATTGCCAGTCTTACTGGTCATTTGATATACGGATTAGTTTTGGGTCTTGTAATAATGACAAACTACTAACCTCTCAAGGTGAAATAATAGCCATATGAGGATCTGGGACATTCCTGCAGCCAAATTATGTACGAAACATCTTCTTGGAGAACATTGTGAACTGCATGGACTGTGGAATATTCTGACACAAAATAAATCTGGTTATTCCAAACACCCTGAGACCCTAAGATGGAAGGGGAAATTGGCAGCACTATATATCAGGCATGAAGAGCTTGTGGTCGAAATGAAGAAAAGAAACTATCAACACAAAAGCGACTTAAATAAAGTACTAGCCACTGGCCGGAGTACTCAAACGCAATTCGTAAACTCCTACGCCGAGCAGGTAGGTATTTTAAGGAACAAGGGCTGTAGATGCAAAATTACCTAATCCAAGCCTAAACTTTTAAAAGTATTCGAAAAATTAATGAGCCTAAAATAATAATGAAAAGCTCCTTGTAAAGGAACAAATCGTTTCTTTGAATTAAGGCAAGAGTACTATGAAGCTGCACTTATCCAAAAACTGAATCGTTATTATCATTGTGATTGTCATTGTCATTGTCACTTGTAGAATCATTATTTGTTGATTCAGCAT
Organism: Nitrososphaeraceae archaeon; assembly: GCA_036795955.1. Classification (GTDB taxonomy): domain Archaea; phylum Thermoproteota; class Nitrososphaeria; order Nitrososphaerales; family Nitrososphaeraceae; genus TA-21. The sequence goes on from DAIRDV010000177.1 coordinate 1,495, forward strand.
TGCTATTCTGTATGTCTTTTTCAATTGTAAATGTGTCCAGAATTTTACCTTCCTGATTATCGTAAAAAGTTCCAGTTAACTTGGATTTTGAATTGTCGTTATTGATATCTACGTTCAAATACCCAAAATTTCCAGCAAATTGCTTGTTTACAAAAGGCGCCTGTCCTTCAAAAGCATAGAAATTTACTCCTCCGGTACCGACTATTGCAAATACAATACCATCCTTTTTGCCGTCATATCCGGTTGTGAGATCATTTGTTACTACCGGTTGTGAACTATCGGCAGAGTTGTATGCTATCGGATAAGTTCTCTGATAATTGTGATTATGTCCACTCAATACCAAATCCACTCCATACTTCTCAAATAATGGATGATATAGATCTCGTAATGAGGAATAAGCCTTGTGTTCTGATGGTGAAGTATACAGTGGTCCATAGGAACTAACTATTATCCAATTGATATCTTTATTCTCTGATGCTTTTTTCAAATCATCCAATACAAAATTATATTGCTCTGATCCTTTTTCAAAGTCAGATTCTGCAGCCATGACAAGAAAATGTACATTGTTATAGTCATAAGAATAGAACTGCTTTTCTAAACCAAAGCTTTTGAGATATTGATCGGTTTTTGCTTGTCCGTCATGTACATCATGATATCCAAAGGTCATCATCATCTTGCCCTTAAGTGGGCTCATAATATCAAACCAACAATCGCCAGTACTATGGTATGAAAGATCTCCCAATGCAAGAATCAATTCAGGATCCTGTTTTTGGATATTTGCCACAGTCTTTTGTGTATTTGTTGAACATCCATAATCTCCTGCTGCAGCAAAATTGAAATCATTTTTGCCATTAGAATTTGCACCAGCATAATTAAAACCATCATAAGTACTAGTACCGGTCTTTGGAGGTTCGTTTTCAGTCTCTTGTCCTTTGCTTTCCTTGTCTTCCTCACTTTGTTGTACTAGACGTTGATTATCCTTATCATTTAGTAATCTATCTTTTAAATCCTGTAATTTCTTATTGAGTTCAGCAATTTTTAAACTGTCTACCTTAACATTCGTGTCGAGGTTGGAGTTTAGGTTGAGGTTTAATCCAAAAGGACTAGATTTTTCCTTTTCCTCATCATTATTATCAATCTTAGCATTGTCTTGTTGTTGCTGTTTTAATATCTCCTGCTTTTCCAATTTTTTATTGTCATTTCCATCATTTTCGTCTTTATTTTCTGAATTAATATTTGCGTCATTATTTTGTACCTCTTTATTATCATGCTGATCTTCTTTTTGCTGTTGCTGATTAAAAGTATCATTTTTATTGTTTAGGAGGCTTGATCCCAGTTTGTCCAAGTTCTTATCCAGAC
>DAIRDV010000178.1:0-2847 GCA_036795955.1 Nitrososphaeraceae archaeon
CATTGACACTTGTCCCACAGAAAAGTACCAATAAATTTGCTATAGAATATATGTATTCATATATAAGTAAATATCCGACTTGTTGTTATATTCAGCATTTTTATAAATTTTATCTGATTATTGGTGTTTTCTTATCAAAACCACCAGACCCAAACTTACAGTAAAAGCATTGATCTGATTGCATATAAGGTATTTGTTGAATTACTACCGCACCAATTTTCAGCGCAATTTTAGTCATTATCCGGTATTTGAGAGGCATAGAAGGAACGACCTCGTTAAAATAAACTTTGTAATGATCTGGACACAGTTTAAGACTGATCTGCGCTTTCTGTCTATGATCCGGACTGATATCTTTGTTATTGTTACTTATGGCCTTGGCTATATTAATCTGTTCACGAATATATTCATGTTTTGGACAAGGGCAATCTTTACCCTGAGGATGCTTATATGCAGGAACATTCCTCCAATTAAACTCTGGGAAGTCCTTCTCAAAATCGTCCATATGAAGGTCACTATACTTACAGTGTCGTATCATATAAAGATGTAGCAAGTTCATAAGAGTCCCACTTGTGATACGGCCTTATGCAGTGAGCCACTTTGAATAACAAAAAAATATATCTATCTTCTGTTATCTAACAAATCACATTCGACGTGGCACGGGACCAACATATTAATGGAAGCAGCAAGGCAGCGGCAGCGGCTACTACTACTGCAACAAGAAATAATAATAATCGGATCCAAAATGTTAATTCAACAGACTCTAACCTAAAGACTCTTTTAGACTTCAAAAAAGCTCTGTTGGAAGAGCAGAAAAGAACCGATCAAAGGATTCAAGAGATAAATAGTAAAATTGAATCTACCAAAGTGCAGATTGATGAGGAGAGAACTCAATTAGACGAATTGCGTAATAATCTAAAGCAAATTAACGAACAAAAAGATGCAGAATATACTAAATTCATCGAGCTAAAGAAGAGCCTTATCGAAGTCAGGGATGAAATGAAGAAGACTATTGATGATAAGACGGGGTCCTCTACAACATCAAGATCACGTAAGGACAGGTTTGATATCGCAAATTTGAGCAAGAATTTGGAACAAATTGAACGCGACATCCAGACGAAGAAATTGTCAAAGGATGAAGAAAGAAAACTAGTCGCTAGATCAAAAGAAATTGCCACCAAACTGCATGGTTTAAAGCTCATCCACAGAAAGGAAGAACACTATAGGAGAATTTCTTCTCAATACGATACACTGAAAACTAAGATGAATAGTATTTTTGATCAAAAAACTGAATTTGGAAATAAGATTGGTGCATTAAAAGCTAGCATTGATTCGTTATTGAATCTGCGTGAAGAGTTATACGAAGAAAGAAGGAAAGAAATTCATGGAATAAGAGAAATCACAGCAAAATTAGAAATGGTAGAGACCCAACTAAATGCAATTGAATTTAGAAGATCACGAATACAATATAGTGAGCATAGGCAAAGAAGACAAAAGGAAACTGATGAAAGGCGTACTTCAAGGTATGAAGTGTCGCAGGAGAGGACAAAACGCAACAAAGAAAATCAAGAAAGGTGGAACACATTAAAGGAGGTTGCGCTAAAGAAGATGTCAAACGGCGAAAAGTTAACCTTTGATGAGATGAAACTGATCTATGGAGATAGTGCATCTGAATAACATAAATAATATTATATTGAATGTTTATACGACCCATTTTTAGTTGAAACACTCCAAAGAACAACCACGTAGTGGTAGTAGTGACGATGATTTAGTGAAAAGAACTCGGATAGCCTTTTTATATCATCTGCTTTTATGATACTTTTTGCTGTCAGTTATGGTATTTGGAATATTATTATATTAACGATCGAGTGCATGGAAAAACTGCCAATTTAACGATGAGAGAGTACTCATGATGTTGATACTCCTATTATGGGAGGACTCTATTCATATCACGTTTTTCCAATGATAGTGATCTTTATTCTTGTTGGATTTGGGCCTTTCTCTGATAGTGTTAGCTTTAACATACTTGAAAGACATGAAAGGATAAAAGCTGCATCTTTAGGTGTGGCGAATGTAATTTCGGCAATCCTTGTAGAGGATTTTGTATGGTTTATTTTTGTGGTAGCTCCCTCATGACAATGATCCACAAAGAGGATTTTTTATGCAGGCCTCTGACTGGACTACACATAACATAGATGGATTAATTATTCCAAAGTCGTCTTCGTTCAATGGGCTCGTTATACTATTTGGACATTATTGCAAGCATTATTGCAGCTTTTTTCTTTTATTATGTGTTCAAGAAACCAAAAAGAACAAAATGATTTTTCACGAACAAAATTGTAAATGTGTTGAATATCTTTTAGAGGTGGTAAATAGAACGTCACAATGTAAATCATGATGTATAAACGAAATACACTTAATTATGAATGGATTGATCGCACTAGTATTTTTGGTGCCATTTTTTTATTTTATAGACACGATGAATGTAAATATGGAAAACCGAGAAATGGATATTGTAATATCGTTATCTACTGGACTTTTGATACTAGTAATAGATAAAAGACAGGATCGTTATATTAATGGAATATTCACACAGCAGCACAAAATAAATTGGTAACAAATGAATCTTATCAAAGATGTGCATAAAGGAAGAGAATAATAATGGTATTTGGGAACGAGCTTAACATATTGCCAAAGCTGAGCGAAAAGAAAATTTGCTGTCCTTAACTATTTCATTTGATGTTTGTAACCTGTAGCATATTTCTGATATGAACTGTAGTTGAACTATAAACTTGTTACTATTGTACTGTACTTGTACTACCTATTATATCTATAACTTTAGCATCCTTG
>DAIRDV010000179.1:0-427 GCA_036795955.1 Nitrososphaeraceae archaeon
GCTGCGAACATGGAGCTGAATACACCTACACCTATCGCTAGCTTCTCTTTTGGAAACTGATCTCGGATAATACCAAATGCAATTGGAAACATGGAGATGCCAATTCCTTGGATTACCCTGGCAATTACCAGAAATGTAATACTAGTTGAAAGTCCACCCAAACTAATACCGACGATATAGATGATCAAAATAATCATTACCATCTTTTTTCTACCATAGACATCAGAAAGCTTTCCTGCTACTGGAGTGGATACAGCACCAGCTATGAGATATGCGGAAAGAATCCATGAGGACGTATTATAACTAATATTAAATTCCTTAATTATATCAGGTATCGCAGGTAGTAACATCGTCTCACCGTACATTGCTATCAAAAGCGCCGAACCCAATATCGCTAGTGACATCCAGGCTTTTTTAGGCACTTTTT
>DAIRDV010000179.1:437-2810 GCA_036795955.1 Nitrososphaeraceae archaeon
AATGTAGGCGATGGATTTGGTTTATTGTTACCATTTTGAGGGTGCACCATTTCAAATCAAGCAGTCTGATATCTTGGAATTATACTTCTTTTTAATGTATCGTGATATCATGATCAGAGTAAGGATGATATTTCTTAGTAAACAAAAAGTCATGAGAAAAGTACATATGTCCGATAAATTACGACAATTTGTTCCTTGACGCTTCTTCTATTAGCAACTCTATCAATTTTGCGCTACTTAAATTCGTATTTTCAAATTACTTTCAAATTTTGATCTTTTTATATTCAGCATCAGATTTTGGATACTTGATTTTCATTTGTGTCAGCGTATCTGTTATTATATTTGCTATTGTCCAATTTCTAAACCATTTGTTATTCGCTGGAATTACATACCAGGGGGCCTTTTCCATGCTACAGGTGCTAATTGCATCAGAATATGCGTGCATGTACTCTTTCCATTTTTTACGCTTTTTAATATCATCTTTGTTGAATTTCCAACGTTTTTCGGGATCTGACAACCTGGCAGCAAGTCTTTTCTTTTGCTCTTGTTTACTGATGTGTAAGAAGAACTTTAATATTCTTACCTTATTTTCTGTAAGCATCGTTTCAAAATGCTTAATATGATTAAATCTTTTTAAACACATAGATTCAGGTATCAATTGTTCTACACGAGCTGCCACTACATCTTCATAATGAGAACGATTGAACACTCCTATAAAGCCATTCTTAGGTACTACTTTATGGATCCTCCATAAAAAATCGTGTGATAATTCTTCTGGTGTTGGGACTTTGAAAGACTGGACAATGCAAGCAACTGGATTAAAAGCATTGACCACATGCCTTATCACCCCGTCCTTACCTGAAGTATCCATCCCTTGTAGAACAATTAAGAGTGCTTTTTCATTTTCGATATAGAGTTTGTATTGCATTTCTGCCATTATTGATCTTAGCTTCGGTAGCTCATCATTAATTTCCTCTTGACTCTTGTCAAATGTATTATCGGGATCAAAGTCAGAAAGTTTCAATTGCTCTCCAGGGTGAATCAACAAGTCGCTGGTCCTTTTCAATATTTCTTTTCAAAGACCATCCACGTAATAAGAGTATCCATGACACGATGGAAATTGTCTCGTCAAACAGATCAATCTGTGCTAGTTAATAGAATCCAATGAGAGGCACACATGCTGCAGTCAGTCATTCTACCAATTATTCCCCCTAATACCAATAATATGGGTTATTGGTAACGGCAAAATACTTGATGCGATTAATCTGCTTGAATAAAATAAAATAAAATAAATACAAATATTTGCGGATAACAAGGCTCATTTCAACGAACTATATCAAGTAAACTGGTGGGTCGATAGGTGGTATAGGTTGACCCACCAGTCACGAAACGTCTTGGTTATTAACCTATATTAAATCTGCACAACAAATGATAAAAGAATTCTAACATTCGTAGGTGCTAACGTTTGTCTATTAGATAAAAAATAATTTTCCTCCATTAGGTTCACTATTCAAATCCTTAGACTGGAGAATTTATCTTAAATTAAAATTGAAAAATTCGGATTGCGGCAAAAAATATTATGACTTTACAAATTCTATTAACACAGCACGATTTTGTTCAATATACTCATGTCCTTCTGATACCAAAATTTAGCTCGATTCCTCGTTTCTTAGAATAGCTATAAGTAAACGAATCATTAGGCATCACAGGAAAACTAGATAGCTGATCCTGATCGCAGTTAGGGCATCGATTATTTTTTGCCAAAATTTTCTGTAGATAAACCTTGTTCAGACAGGTTACGGTCCAGAAACACTTATCGCATAATAGAAATATTCTTTCATTACTCTTTGGATTTTGGGAGTTACTCATAGCCGTTCAGTTAAATTCATTTTGGTAACTTTTTTTTGGTGATAATCAACTTAGTTATCTGAATATTCCAATTAAAAGTTGGATTAATGAAATGTGTTACTCAATTTAGAGCTTTCGGTTATTCTTTTTATTGGCACTAAGACATGGGCTAAAACAAAATGAGGACGAAGGAGATATGGAGGCATTTTTGAGATTATATAAAAATAGTGACATGGCCCGCTCTAATTATACATATAGATAAATTCTTTGGCGATGTCACTAATCTAGGCAAGTCGTGAAAATAGATCTAGGTTGTTTATCAAATGGTTAGATAGGTAGTGTAAAACTAAATGTTGCACCTTTCTTTGGATTATTTTCCGCCCATATCTTTCCTCCGTGTGCTTCAACAATTCCCTTTGAAATGAATAAGCCCAGTCCTGTTCCCATATCTGACTTGGAGGCAAATTTAGTAAATAGCTTGGCCAAGATATCTGGATCTATACCCGGCCCAGTATCTTTGACCTT
>DAIRDV010000180.1:0-2798 GCA_036795955.1 Nitrososphaeraceae archaeon
TTCAAATCCGCATCCAATACATCTATAGGATCTGGCAAATTGTCTGCAGCTTTGACATCTCCAAATCAAAACATAACCACAATTAGGACAATAGTATTTTACGCATTCGTCATTTGCTATAATCGGTCTATTGCAAGAGGTACAAACTGGTAATTGTAAGGATTTTGACACAAAATGCACATTCAATTAATCCGAATTTATATCTTGCTTGGATTAATGGAGAATTATCCAGATATCTGTGCCGGAAGTTTTAGAACTATAAATTATTATTTTTGGTCAATCGAATTTTCTTCATCTTTTTTACTGCCAAATACCCTTCGAAATTCATTTCCGATTAATATTTTTGTGAAATTAGTCGCAACTTTTGTTTTCAGAAAGAGTGTGAGTGCGCTAGAGTGAAAGTCAAAATCTGAAAAATTCGAGACGTCGGTAATAGACTTTTTAGAAAGTGAGGAGAAAATACTGTCTATTGATTTGTTATCCAACCTTTCCAATACTTTTCTTGCAAGTAACATGGACTGAAATTCCTTTTGAAACATTGACTTCCAATTTTTTTCATACTCGTAAAGCAGGGAATCATTATTTTTTTCAATTGCATTAGAGATTGCTTGACCGGCAAGAATCCCTCCCATTCCGCAGCTAAAAATTCCTCCGGCAGTTGTTGGTTTTGTCTGCCCAGCGGCATCGCCTACTATTAACGTTCTATCAAACACGAAGTGAGATCTCGGACCTCCGATCCAAATCGGAGCAAAAATCTTCCTAATTATCGAATATTTATCACCTTTCGATTTCATGTATTCATGAAGTGCTAGTGAAGTGTTTATCCCCTTTCCCGCAACTCCGATCTTGCCTCTACCATCTCCTATTGGTATTATCCACATGAAAAATCCTGGATATTTGTCGGAATCAAAAAATATTTCTACGGTTTTACCTTCAATCCACTTTGCATAGACTTCGAATTGAGCAGAAGCCAAAATTCCATTTCGGTTTGCATCTTTCAATGAGCCTAGTCCTTTGGCATCGACAAAGTATTTGCATTCAATTTCTCCATCAGAAGTCTTTATCGTATAATTTGACTCATTTTTGGAAATTGACTTGAATGCACATCGTGTTCTAATTTGGGCTCCCGCATCTTCTGCTTGTTTAGCAATCTGTTTGTCTAATCCCCTTCTGTCTATTACTATTACGTTTTGTTTTTCAGCAGATAATTCAAAGCTAGCAGATTTGGACCTGATTCTAGCGGTCGGAACAGCGTTTTGAAAGTTATTAGAATCGAGCATGAGGCCTAATTTTTGCAGTCCACTGAGGCTAACCATCCCACCACAATGTTCTGGAGTTCCAATCTCATGATCTTCTTCTATCACAATCGTTGAATTACCATTGAAGGAACATTCTCTTGCGGTTGTAAGCCCAGCAACGCTACCCCCTGCGATTAATACATCATAGTATTCCATAGCCTACAAGGAAAACAATTATTTCATCATTTTATTAACTAACCTGAAGTGGAGTTCAAACAAGTAATTGTTGTAAGAAAAGACCTTCGGATGGGAGTTGGCAAAATAGCGGCCCAAGTAGGACACGCAGCCGTACTAGGTGTTGATGAATCCAAAAAATTCGATAATGTATGGGTACGTAGATGGTTAAACGAAGGGCAACCAAAGATAGTTGTTAAGGTAAACAGCTTGGAAGAGTTACTTCAAATAAGGAGCAAGGCAGAAAGGTTCATGATACCGTCAGTGATAGTTCAGGACAGAGGCCTGACACAAATTCCCTCAGGAACTATAACGTGCATTGGAATCGGTCCCGCTCCTTCGGATATTATAGATAAAGTAACATCAGAACTTAAATTACTTTAGTCAAGAGAGGACTTATTTTCGAATTATTTTGTTATGCTCTATAATATTTTACGTGATTTGAGCGCGGTTCCAAACATGTATATATACTTCCATTTATAAAGCCAACCTAGTATGCCTGAAACTAAGCCCATTGTTAGCATCGAAAATGTTGTTGCTTCGGCAACTGTTAATCAAACTGTAAATCTTAATTTAATTACTCAAATATTTCCCGATGTTGAATATCATCCAGATCAGTTTCCTGGGCTTGTTTTTAGACTAAAATCTCCAAAGACTGCAACGTTAATTTTCAGCTCCGGTAAAATGGTCTGCACCGGCGCAAAATCTGAAGAACAGGCAATAAAAGCAGTAAAAAATGTGGTCCAAAAATTGAGAAAAGGCAGTATTCCTATTGAAAATGAACCTCAAATAGAAATACAGAACATTGTAGCATCCGCAAGTCTAGGAGGTAAAATCCATTTGGAGTTAGCTGCGAGAGTGTTGCCACGTAGTATGTACGAACCCGAACAATTTCCTGGTCTGATTCACAGGATGCTTGACCCAAAAACAGTTATCCTTCTTTTCGCGAGTGGAAAATTGGTATGCACAGGAGCAAAGAAAGAATCGGAAGTATACAGGGCCGTCCACAATTTGCATGACTTGCTTGAAGAGAAGAACTTAATGATCTATGAAGGTTAACATATCTTTTCGCCAATTGATTTCCCCCAGATTAGAATATGCCTGAATTATGGCTAAATTACGGTAGCACCGACATCATAGTAGATTTAAAGGTAGAGAATCTTTCACTCATTGAAAATTCAAAATTTGATACACTGCCCCCTGAAAGCCTTCGTCAAAAAATCGAATCAATTGAGATAAATGATAACACTGTACTTATTCCTCTTGATGCCTCAAATTCAACTGTTCAACTCACCTCTAGTTTGGTTTCCTTTGCAGAAACTAAAG
>DAIRDV010000181.1:0-2791 GCA_036795955.1 Nitrososphaeraceae archaeon
AATTAAACCAACATTGTTACGTAAGCGGCTGTCAGGCAGCAAAAATTTAATGCACGTTGTTGCTTGCAATGTATTTGACAATAGTTCTGATCCCAAAACCAGTAGCTCCTTTAGGATTATACGCTTTTTCCCTAGTGCCCTCTTGATTCCAAGCGGTTCCTGCAATGTCCAAGTGTGCCCAAGGGGTGTCATCAACAAAATGTGACAAGAATGCCGCAGCAGTAATGGCACCTGCAGATCGACCTCCAATATTTTTTATGTCTGCATTTGAACTCTTCAATTGTTCTTTATGATCCTCAAAAAGGGGCAATTGCCAAATTTTTTCACCTGTTTTGTTTGAGTATTCAAGAATTTTAGTTACCAATTCGGTGTTATTACCTATGAGTGCGGCAACATTTGAGCCAAGAGCAATAATAGCAGCTCCTGTCAATGTCGCCATATCTATGATGACTCTAGGAGAAAAAGTCTTTACTGCAAATGCGAGAGCATCACCTAGGATTATTCTTCCTTCCGCATCAGTGTTCAATACTTCTACGGTTTTTGAGTTATACATCTTAATGATATCGCCTGGTCTATAAGAGCTTCCAGATGGCATGTTCTCAACAGCAGGAATTAATCCAATTACATTCTTATCTAAATCTAGATCAGACACAGCTTTCATAATCCCTATAACATTGCAACCACCACATTTGTCAAATTTCATTTCCTCCATTTTATCAGAGGGTTTTATAGAAATCCCCCCAGTATCAAATGTCACAGCTTTTCCAACGATCACTATCGGCTTGTCGTCATTTGATGAACCAGAGTACTCTATTACTATTAGTTTGGGAGAATTCGTACTTCCTTTACCTACAGCCAAAATCCCTCCAAATCCATTTGCTTCTAATTCATGTTCCTCAATGACTCTCACTTTCGTCTTCTTGTTTGCCGATAACTTCTCTGCGAATTTTGCCAAGTCTTTTGGAGAACAATCATTGGGCGGTAAATTGCTAATATTTCGCGTAAGGATTACGGCGTCCGATAGAATCGAAAAACGTTTAATAACTTTCTGATTGTTGGTTAAGTCTCCACGAACAAGGATCCTAACTTGATTCAGCTCAAATTTTTCTTCATCTTTCTTATAGTTAGTAAATGAATAGTCAGATAATTTGATTCCCTCCACTATACCAGATAGATGATCTTCATCCATGTCTTCAAAGGGATCCAATACAAACTCGCTTATCGCTAATTCTTTTGCTTTGTTGACCACTTTACCAGTCAAATTTCTAATTTTATCAGTGTCCAAATTCTCTCTCTTTCCCATGCCTAATAGTAAAACACGCTTGATATCAGAACCTGCCTTGTTATGAATAATGCACATCGTTCCATCCTTAGCAACGAATTCACCAGATTGTATAATTTCTCTGATAATAGGATCAAAATCTGGCGTAACTTTTGAAATTGATAAAGATGAGACGTCATTAGTAAATACATAATTTACCAAAAGTTGTGTTTTCAAAGATGAAAAATTATTTTCAGGTTCAATAATAACCATGGTCAAAAATCACTCGTATACTTTATTTTAAAGTATTGTAGTCAAGCATTACTTTGATTTTAGAGTTCCTTTGGTATAGCCACCGTACGTTCAAGACAATAAATACCCAAAATATGATAAAATAGGGTTATAGTAGTCTCTGAAATCAGTGTTCTTGATACATGAGGGAGTTTGTCGCGATTGTGTATGAATTATGAATAACATTCTAGGAGATTTATTAAATATCTATAAGTGACAGTAATGTCAAATCGATGAAGAACAGCCATGGCTAATATAGTTAACAGAACCAATAATAATTTTTTAGACATACCGCCCGAACTTGGAGAATTTGTGAGGAACGACACCTACTCCTTACTCATCAAGGGCCGATCGGGGACAGGCAAGACAACACTTTCTCTAAGTATTCTGCGTTCACTGAAGGCAAGAAACAATTTTTTCTATATTTCTACTAGGTCATCGCCAAAACAATTGTTTGAACACTATCCGTGGTTGCGAAAATTCACTAAACAATCGAATAAGAATGCTGACAATGAGGAAATTGGTCAAAATATTTCATCATTTGAAGATGCTCGTCTGGACGAACCCGAATCACTATTTGAAAGGGTAACCAACCAATTGATGGATGTAAAAAATCCTATAATAATAATTGACAGCTGGGATTCTGTTGCTTCATTAATGGACCGAGAAGCACGGTTAAACAATGAAAGAGTGCTCCAGACCTGGAGAGAGAGAGCTAAAGCAAAATTGATTTTTACAAGTGAGGATTCAACAGAATCTAGTCTGGAATCTGTTGTAGACGGAGTTTTGGAATTAAATTATGAATTTGTGGATGAAACACGAATCAGGAATTTATTTCTTAAAAAATTAAGAAGTGTTCCAATTAAAAGGTCCATCTATTATTTTACTCTAAAAGACAGGTATGTGCAATGTTTTGGTAGTTATGATCCTAGAGAATTTGGGTGCATCAATACGAAAGATAAGATCTCAAATATGGTAAACCTTCCTAAGCACGTCTTACAGACAGGATATCAAGATCTTGACAATCACATTGGCGCTACTTTACCTCACAACGGATTGATAACTGTAGAGAAAGATGGCATATTATCAAACGACATAATACTGTTATTTGTAAATGATTTGTTAAATAATTGTTTTAGGAGACATTACAGTTTACTTTTGGATACCACTTTGAAAAATGAAATCACGCAGAAGTACAAGTTCAATATGTTCCCGGCGGTGAACACGCTTTACAACGCG
>DAIRDV010000182.1:0-2741 GCA_036795955.1 Nitrososphaeraceae archaeon
TCTTGATTACAAAATCTCCTGTGAATTTATCCTTATATTTTTCAATTGGCTCTGCTTTCATTGATAAAATACTTATTTTGTGCATTATTACTTCAAGTCATATCCAATTATAAAAACTAGTTTGAAATGTAATTGAAAGTTGTTTTTGCAAAAAGCAGAACTACGAATCATGTCCTTCAAAAAATTTCGAAAATTCTGACATTTTCAGCTCATTATGAAAACTACAAGCATCAAGAATAACATACCATCAGTAAGGTCGCCACTTCTCAGGTTTACTTTTATAATTTATCATCCGCTTGTATACTTTTTAAGAAATGACAGTGTCTTGTGCCATGCGTCTTGAGTTTCTTTTGGAGCATAATTGTCGCCTGAGGGATTTGCAAAAGCATGACCAACTCCTTTGTATATGTAAATCTCATTTGGCGTGCCATTTGATTTCAAGGCTGATTCAAAGGCCCTTACTGTATCGATTTGTATAGACATATCCTGATCTCCAAATATACCCAATACAGGCCACTTTATGCTTGCGAGGGTTGCATTATCTGTTACCAAACGACCATAATATATGACCGTAGCTGCCAAAGGATGATCCTGGCTGTTTAGAGCAAGATTCAAAGATTGTCCTCCTCCAAAACACCACCCTAATGATACTATCTTCTCAGGGTTTACATTCGGAAGTGAGGCCAGGTATTTAACTGCTGATTTTAAATTAAAAGTCGCTATATCTTGATTATCCCTAATTTGTTGTGTTAACTCAGATGAACGATTTCGATCAGTGGTAACCTCGCCTTTAAATAAATCTACGGCCAGCACAACATAACCATTTTTTGCCAAAAGATTTGCCATACTTTTGATATTCTCGTTTAGTCCTTTGTTTTCGTGGATCATGACGACTCCAGGAAGTTTCATATTGTTTTCAATTTTACTACTGATAGGGTTAGATTTACTTGGGTATACAAGATAACCATGTGCTTGATTAAAATAATCGATAGTTTTATTTTCTAATTGAACTTCAGCATTAGAAAGATCGGATTTTATGAGATCAGTAACATTTGTTACTATATTGGAAGTTTGACCATTTATTAATTTTAATGAGCTTTCCGATACAAAAATTGAATTGACTAAAACAGCGATAATCAAAATTCTTGGAAATATTGTGTTCACACATGATTATACTAGATATTGTTTATATTTTTTATGCAATCCAGTTACATTATAAAAGCCAGTTGTCAATCATGCTAAGGATATTTAGAATAATATGCTTCCAAAAATAAAATATTATGCAGCTGGAAGTAAAGCCTTCCGTAAATATTGGTAAAAGATAAACCTACAACAAAACAATGGAATACAGGCAGGTATTATCCATTGGTAACAATTATAACGTCTGAAACCAACATATTTAATGTATATGGACTTTTGCAAATCAAGAATAAATGACCGATTCTTTTTTATAACGCATCAAGTAAATCAATTACAAAAATGAGAGATAATTTTAGTCTATTAAGGTATGGTGCTGCAGGCAGTACTTTCATTGCAGGCATAATGCATCTGTCTTTGGTTTCAAATTCTATTGACAGGAACTTTAATTCAGGTCTACTATTCTTAATCGGAGGACTGGCTCAAATATTTTGGGTACTTCCTACTATAAGAGGGTGGAGTAAAGCCTGGTATTACATTGGTATCGGAGGTACTTTGACTTTTATCATTATTTGGATTATTACAAGGTTGCCAGATAACCCGATAACTGGTAGAAGGGGACCAATAGGCGAACTTGCAGTTTTAATAGAAATATTTCAAGTAGCTTTTGTAGTATTGAGCATAATAATACTGGCAAAGGATCCAAAACTTCGTAGTTAGGTATATTTGCTTATATCATATACCTAATAATACTAGATACCACTAACATTACTGTGAAAACAGTTTAAGCTCTTCTTTACAGTAACAATTATACTAGAAACTTGTAATTAGACCTCTATTGTGGTAACTACTATGTCTTATGACTTGTGAATATGGGCTTTGATTTTTTCCTGCATCTCGGGTTTTAGTACGTCCTCGCGAGTATATCCATGATCTTTTATCGCATGCTCTATCAAATTATCCATTAATTCATTTTCAGTTTCACCCTTTCCTACATAATCACAGTCGACGCCCACTTCTCTACATGATACCGATAACATTGTAAAACTATAATGAGAAATACTATTTAAGTATGTAATATGCGAATAATGTAGTTCCTCTTCTAGAGAATTACTTTAGTTTTGGTTCAAATATGTTATTCTTAGTCATACATTCTAAAATTACAATTAATTTATTAGAATTTATAATTCATAAGCCAAGAGTATTACTTGGATCTAGTTCAAAAAAAAGTGTGAGCCGATAGATGATCTATGGGAGGAGAAAAACAAAAAAGCTACTGGATACCTTCACTAGAAAGGTTCAGTATTGTTAATTAATTTTGTACTTATGGTCTGTTCCCCAATAGCGAACTTACAGTTGGAGGTGTATCCTTCAGATCGAGATTGACCGTAAGTATGTTTGACACGGCCTTTGACTTTGCCAAGTCGGTGAATGTAATATTGGCCATCACACTTTCCAGTGATTTGTCTCTGAAAGTAGTCTTTAGTGATTGTACCCCTCCGTCACCCTCTGCGGTAAATCCGGTGGGAAATGAAGTCGTCCGCAGAAGTGATCCGTTTGGAGCAAACACTGCCATTACTGCGTTTATCATTTTATTTTTCAGC
>DAIRDV010000183.1:0-2731 GCA_036795955.1 Nitrososphaeraceae archaeon
AGCATTCTACATCAACATCAGATAACTCCCCATTTTTCAATCGACTTTCACATTTTGGGCATAAAACACCGGTCTTGGCATCAAATGTGCAAATGGGTACTTTCAAATTTCGACAATTTGTCTAATATTTTGACCATATATATGTCCACTACTCTGATCACGTGCAACTGTGTAGATAAAATAGATACTTATACAGTTAAGATCGATAGGGAATTATTTGGACTTTGCCCTTTCAGTAAAAAGTTTAAGAGTATACTATTTTTCACAATTTGGTACTGTAAAGGCTGTTGAAGATGTTTCATTCGGTGTTGGAAAAAATGAATCAATAGGAATCGTTGGTGAGTCCGGATGTGGGAAGAGTACGCTTGGAACAGCTCTTTTGAGATCGGTTCCCTATCCAGGTAGAATTGTTAGTGGTCAAATTATGCTCGGTGAACAGGACATTACAAGTATGTCAGATGAGGAATTTGACAATAAAGTGAGATGGAAGAAAATATCAATGATTTTTCAGGGAGCACTTAATTCTTTAGATCCAGTCTTTACAATAGGATCACAAATGAAAGAAATTCTAAAGCAACATGGTTATTCAGGTGACCAAACTGAAACGATCCAAAATTCTTTGAATGGTGTTCTATTAGATGAAGGTGTTATGAAAAAATATCCACATGAATTGAGTGGTGGCATGAAACAAAGAGTTTCGATTGCGATGGCTTTGTTACTGAAGCCGGAGATATTGATTGCGGATGAACCTACTACTTCTCTTGACGTCATGGTTCAGTCCCAAATTATCAATTTGTTAAAAAGATTAAAAACAGATCGAAATATGTCTATTGTATTCATATCTCATGATCTTGGTGTTATCTCAGAAGTCTCAGAAATTATTGCAATAATGTACAGAGGTCAAATAGTGGAATTGGGAAAAGCACATGAAGTATACAAGAAACCAAAACACCCGTATACTGAAAAACTTGTTTCATCAATTCCAAGTATAAATAATAGAGAGAATAAATTACAAAATGCTAACGAAAAACCTAAAGATAGTATTGAAACTGAAACAGGATGCAAATTCTATGACGCGTGCCCTTATGCAAAAGAGATCTGTCGAAAGGATCCTCCCGTGATAAATTACAGGGATGGATTTGTTCGGTGCTGGTTATTTGAATAGGTCGTTGCGTGAATCTGATACTTCGTTACTTATTTTGATTTGCACTTTGTTACCTGAAGTTTCATGCTAAAACAAATCATAAGAATTTTAAACTACACTTATTTAATAGTCTACGGAATATGAAAATCACACTCTCAGCTATAAAGGCTGATATCGGAGCCATAGGCGGCCATACTAAACCCAGTGACGAGTTAATTGAAGCGGTTAAAAAAGTAGTAAAGGAGAACTCGAAATTATTATTGGATTATTACATTGGTTATACTGGAGATGATATACACATTATTATGACACATACCAAAGGAACCGATAATAAAGAAATTCATAAAATGGCATGGGATGCATTCACTGAAGGTACGAAAATTGCTAAAGAACAGGGATTGTATGGCGCAGGACAAGACTTGCTAAAAGATGCATTTTCTGGAAATGTTAGAGGTATGGGTCCAGGAGTTGCTGAGCTGGACATAGAAGAGAGACCTAGCGAAGTCTTCTGCGTGTTTGCAGCAGATAAAACAGAACCAGGTGCTTTTAATTTTCCATTATGGAGAATGTTTGTGGATGCAAGAAGCAGTACCGGATTATTGATAAACGAAAAATTGGCCGAGGGTGTTAAGTTTAGAATAATGGATGTTATGACAGGAAAAATTGCAGGTCTGAAATTGTGGCAAGATAAGCCAGAACTAGAAGCAGCCATGATGTATCCCGGTCGATATGTTGTGCACTCAATTCTTACATCTGATGGTGAGCAGATTGTTTCTGCATCAACTGACAGATTACATAATATTGCTGGAACTTATGTGGGTAAAGACGATCCAATTGCAATAGTAAGGACTCAAAAAAACTTTCCTGCCACAGAAGAAGCGGGCAGTGCGTTCAATGACCCTCATTACGTTGCGGGGAACACAAGAGGAAGTCATCATATGCCATTGATGCCGGTAAAGCTCAATTCTGCAGCAAGTTTAAACTATGCTATTCCGATAGTGTCATGCCTGGTATTCAGTATGCATAATGGACTTTTGACAGGACCTCATGATGGTTTTGGTACAGTTGATTGGGACCTTCAGAGACTTTGGGCTTCAGAGAGGGCAATGATTATGCGAAATCAAGGATTTATTCATCCAGCTACGCTGGTACCAGATGAACTTGAATATAACAAGGGTTACGAAGCTAGGATAGCAAAACTGAATAGCAAGTTTGAAGACCTCGGCTAAATTTTGTTATGATAATTTTTGACAAGCCATTAATAATAAATCTCAAAAATTATAATGAGATTTCTGGAGATAATTCACTAAAAATAGTGGAAGAGGCGAAGAGAGTTTACTTATTGAATCACAAAAATATCATTATTGCTCCTCCTCCTTCAAGTTTATTTGCATTGTCCAAGCAGGGTGTGCCCATTGTGAGTCAGCATGTAGACGATTCAGATATCGGAGCAACTACCGGATTTATCATACCTGAATTATTGAAGTCTTATGGTGCTATTGGTTCTATTATTAACCATAGTGAACATAAAATTGACCATTCACAAATCAAAAATCTAATTAAACGATTGCGTGATCTGGATATGCT
>DAIRDV010000184.1:0-2725 GCA_036795955.1 Nitrososphaeraceae archaeon
AAGGAAAGAAAGAAAGAGAAGTTGAAATACTTTCTTACGCACTTTACACGTTGTCTACAATGCCTGCAACAAATAAGTATTACAGCCTTTTCTACCGATTATTGGATGAAGACTATCCTCAGCTTACGTACAGGGAACAGATTATTTTGGCCTTATCAATAATCTACTCTAAGAAAATCCGAATAGGGGAAGAATTGTTTCGTAAATACAATCACCTGCTAAAACCACAGAATCTCAAATCTTTACAAAAAATAGCGCTATTGCTCAACCTTGCGAGAATAATACTTAAGACCAGATCTTGGATCAAGATAAAGCAAACAGAAAACAAAAATGTAATTTTTACTATAATTCCCACCCAAAAATCATTTCCGGGCATTTTACTAAAACAAATTATGGAAAAAGCTAATAGGATTTTTGATGTTCCAGTACAATATAATATTGTAGATAAAACTGATCAAACAAAAAATTCAATAAATAACACTATCTCCTTGAACTCTCATTTGTGATATTTATGGCGTACAAAAAGAACAACACCGAAAGAATAATTCCTCTAAAAGGTAAGCTTATAGTTGTTGAGGGAATAGATGGATCTGGAAAATCAACTCAACTTAGATTATTGGAGAAATGGCTCATTTCAAGGAACATACCAGTATTTTTCACAGAGTGGAATTCGTCTGAAACTGTCAAACAAATAACAAAAAAGGGAAAGAAAAGCGGCAGGTTAACACCAATCACCTTCTCATTATTACATGCTACTGATTTTGCCGATAGATATGAAAGAAATATTCTACCGCTCCTACATGCCGGTTACATTGTTTTGGCTGATCGCTATGTTTATACCGCTTTTGCAAGAGATATAGTTAGGGGTTGCAATCCTAATTGGGTCAAGAAAATATACGAGTTTGCAATAAAACCAGAAATTGTTTTTTATTTTAAGGTACCTATAGACATAGCCGTAGATAGAATCCTTGCTGGGAGACCAAGATTAAAGTATTATGAAGCTGGTATGGACTTGAATTTAAGTAATGATCCTTACGAAAGTTATAGGATCTTTCAAAGTAGAATTATTGATCAATACGAATACTTATCCATTTCAGAGAACTTTACTATTGTAGATGGTACAATGGAGATTGAGGAATCACAAAGCTATTTGAGATCAATTGTCAGCAAGCTTTTACCGTTGAATATTACAAAAAACACTAGGAGAGTTACAAGAATATGAATCTCAGATCTATAAAGTCCCTAAAAGGTAAGATGATGAGAAAAGCAATTTTTTACGGACATGCCATTCCCTACCTGGAAGATATCGAAATTAAGGGAAGATTTATCATAATAGAAGGACCCGATGCATCTGGTAGAAGTACACAAATTGAATTATTATCCTCAAAACTTGAAGCAGATGGTCACGCAGTACTTAATGCAGGATTAAGACGTTCGGAATTAATAGGGCAGGGAATATTGGAAGCGAAGAGAAATTTTGTGCTAGGACGAAAGACAATTAGCCTATTTTATGCGGCAGATTTTGCAGATCAGCTAGAGAACAAGATAATCCCAGGATTAAGAGCTGGCTACGTTGTTCTATCTGATAGGTACATTTATACTCTGATGGCTAGAGAAGCGGTACGCGGAATAAGTAGCTCATGGTCCAATAATCTATATGGTTTTGCTCTAAGACCCGATATAGTATTTTATCTTGACGTTGATCCAAACGAGCTAGTTCATAGAGTATTTAAGAAGAATTCTTATCTGGACTATTATGAGTCGGGTACGGATCTCAGATTATCAGACAATATGATGGAATCATTTGTTATGTATCAGAAGTTATTAAGGAAAGAATTTAAACGAATGCAAAAACGCTACAACATAGTATCCATAGATGGTAATAGATCTATAACTGAGATAAATGAGGATCTTCAAAAAAGGATTGATGATTATCTTCAAAGTTTGAAAGTTTGAACATGAATAATAGATCCTTCTTAAAAATATGTTATCAAGTCTCCTCTTATAGAGATAATGAAAAGGTTAAAGCAGAAACTCAGACAGAATCCGGACATTGCCTTGCTAGTATTACTAAATTTGGTACGATTAGGAGATATCTCCAGAAAGTAATTTATTTGGAAGAAGGTCGATAAAATTAATGGAATTAATTATATTACGACATGGTGAGGCTGGGCAAAGATCATCAATTGCCAGTGATAGTATTCGTCCCTTGACCTCCTCTGGTAAGGCTGAAATTCATGAAATTGCAAAAGCCCTTAAAATAATTGGATTAAAATTTGATATCGTCGTTACCAGTCCTCTCAAAAGGGCCTATGATACGGCAATGATAGTTTCCGATGTTTTTAATATTGGTAAAAAGGTTCAGGTATGGAATGAGTTAGCTCCTGAAGGAAAAAAAATTGAAGTATATCGCAAGATATCACACATAAGAGAAGAATACACTGTACTGATTGTTGGACATCAACCTCTGCTTGGCCAAATAGTCAATGACATTATTCATAACGAAAAACTAAGTTCTTCTAATATACTCTTGAAAAAGGGGGGAGTAATTAGAATAAGATTACTTAGAAAGAGTAACATACCTAAAGGTGAGCTTAGATGGTTGTTAACACCTCGAGTATTAAAAAAAATATACAAAAAAGATATCAAATGACGTTATTAATCAAACTTTTATCAATGTCCGATCTCAAGTTGTAGTTTTTGTCAATACGATCGGTTCAGCAAA
>DAIRDV010000185.1:0-2681 GCA_036795955.1 Nitrososphaeraceae archaeon
TCATAGTTCCATAAACCGTTATGATGCTAAATAAAAAATTGAATACATATTACCTTCTGAAAATAGGGAGTTGCCCTGAAATTTCTTGATAATCTAGAATTTAGAGAACAAAATGATCAGATCGGAGTAAATTCATCCATTATTATGTTCTTTTTACTAATTAACTTAAATCTCCAGAAACATGATATAATGTAAACGAATTGAATTGAACGGTGCTAATGAAATGAATATTCGAGAGTTAAAGGAACGTGTTCACCAAGATGCTGTGAGAGCAGATGAAAATTATAGGATAGGTGTAGAAATAGAAGGTTGTTTACTTGACAACAAATCTATCCCCGTTGATGCGGAGCCATTAATAAAAGAACTTCATGGCACGATTTATGAGATAGATTACGAATACGGTCGCTGTCAATTTGAATACAAAACGTTTCCTGTGGGTATGGACAACCTTGACTATCTTAATATCGTATTTGAAAATTTTATGGAAAACCTGGCTAAATCCATAAAAAAAGTGTATAAAGAAAAAGAAGTCATCCCAGTTTTTCTTGGTGCCAACCCCTCACCTGAAATAATGAAAGAAGGTATGATAACTGATAAGCCACGATATAATAAGATGGCATTGTGGCAGAACAATCTTCCAAATGTTGAAATTGACGGTAACAAATTTAACGCTGCCCATGTCGCCACAGCGATTCAGGGATATCATCTTCATCTTCAAGGAAAAAATCCAAAAAATACTGCAATCATGTTCAATCATATTCTAAATATAATTCCGTCCGCAATCGTATTAGGTGCTAACAGTAGATTGTTTGCCGGTAGGATATATTCTCTTCATGAACCAAGAATTCACCTGTATGATCAATCAGAACAACAGAATTCAGGATTCCCTGCTGTTCCCAGATACTTGGACAGCGTAGAAAACTATATCGACTATATTGCATCACGTGAACCAAATACTACAAAAGACTATCTGGCACTTGAGAAAGAAAGGCATGATGATGCGCGAATCCGTATTGGTGCTGACTCATACAGAGTAGAAACCAGAATCATGTCTGTTCAGCCCACTCCAAAAAGCTTACTGGCAATGGTTGAGTTTTTTATTGGTTATTTGAGTAGAGCCATCCATGAAGAAAGGGAGTTAAGACCGCTTCCTACTTTAAGGGAAGAACGGATGGCATCTGTCCGATATGGATTTAATGCCAAAACTCATTTCAACATCATAGACATTGTAAGAAGTCAACTGAATTTTGCACGAAAGGGTTTGTCTGATCTGGGTATCAACGTAGGATTCCTTGACATACTCGATAAAAGATTAGAAAATAGAGTTTCTCCAGGAGAATATGTAGCTAGAATGTGGAGTGAAAAATTCAACGGATCAGTTAACGAAACAGTGTACGAAATCATATCTGATATCTGGCAGAGGACTAAGGAAAATCAACCTATCACTTGACATTTTTAATATTCATTTACTGATAAATCTGTACCTGATGTTCAGGACAGACAATTTACGGCATACTAATGCATATAGTATAAACTATGATGAGGATTCTGAATCAAAACTCGGTTCTTTACATCTTGCTAAAAAATGAGATAAAGTTTATACAAGGATTGTGGATACTAGATTGCCAGGAATCTAAAATCTGACTTCGGATAGGTACATTAAGAACTGTTGTTTCTCTTGACCGTACACTCTTTATTTGTATACTCACGACATTTGTCACTGTGTCGCCATTGTCCGTTATTAAAATATTCCAAGTGTCTTGTGTTATCTGCTTTTGTAGCTATACGTTCTTGACCATTTTTTGCAGCCGTTGGCTTTGGCATCATTTCAACTCCTCTTCTCATAATAGTTTAATATTACTGGCGGACCTTAAAAACCTTGGCCAAAAAATGCTCTTTTTCTGGATCTTCGTTGAACAGATAATTAACTGAAAATATTAGGAAAACTAAATATTATTTATGATTAATAGTTATGATACTATCTATAGTAATTGTCAAAGAATGTTTTCCAATCTCAATCGATTTTAAAGTGGATGCAGTATTGAATTTGAATCAGCATCTATATTTGTACTGCCATATTTGGTATTAGTTCATCTTGATCATGGCATTAATCCTTTCAATAATTTATTTTTTAGATTCCACTCCTTTTAAAAAGCAAATTAGTTAATAACTATCGTTCATCGCTTATGACAGAAAGGATCAAGATAATATACTTCTTTGTACCGACTAATTTGATGACTATTCTCGATGTATCTGAAAAGTGGAGGAATGGACATAACAGAAGTTTTAGTAATTTTGATCCTGATGATGATAGACTCGAAGTACGTGCAAATGGTAACACTTTATGCCTCATAGATGGTAACGGTAATTGTACAATTGCGGGAGATAAAAGGAGAATATATTGTCATTATAATAATTACAATGCGATACTTACCGTTGTGCTGATTCCTCATTTTGAGAGTATGAAGGATAATTGTTCACTAAAAATGAGATCAAGACACAATGAACAAGGCCAATCATGTAAAGGAGGCGTTCCCTTAGATCCTAATAAATTTGGCGGATATGGATTTGCGGTCAATACCAAAGGATGGAATGCGAAAAGAGAACCAACACACAACTGTCATGATCAACATCAGTCAGGCCCTATTCCAAGGTATCTAGAAAATGATAAAGCTGTTATA
>DAIRDV010000186.1:0-2679 GCA_036795955.1 Nitrososphaeraceae archaeon
CAGAGTGTAGTGTTAGGGCAAATCAAAGTAGATGATAAATCAAATGAGATTACAAACAAGACAGCATATGAGGTAGGTACCGAGATAGCAAAGGCTAATG
This sequence comes from Nitrososphaeraceae archaeon, assembly GCA_036795955.1. Classification (GTDB taxonomy): domain Archaea; phylum Thermoproteota; class Nitrososphaeria; order Nitrososphaerales; family Nitrososphaeraceae; genus TA-21. The sequence continues at coordinate 101 of DAIRDV010000186.1, forward strand.
CAGTATTAATCTGTGGAGGACTTGGCGGCGTCATGGAAAACGCCTGCAAGGGCGCGAAAGATCAGGGAGGATTGACAGTAGGGATTATTCCTCAAGAGGAGGCGCAGTATGCAAACAAATTCTGTGATGTGGTTATTGCAACAGGAATAGGTTATGCCAGAGATTTCATGGTGGCATCATCAGCAGATGGCATAATAGCCGTAGGAGGCGGTGTTGGTACACTGATAGAACTTTGCGTCGGATACATGCTAAAAAAAATATTGGTAACAATACCAAGCAGTGGAGGCACCGCTGAAAACTATGGTGGAAGATATCTGGATGATAGAAAGCGAGTCTTCATACGGACTTCGGAAAATGCACGCTCTGCAGTTAGAGTTATTTTAGATTTCTTTGAATCAAATAAACAATCATAGGATAAATCAAGTTGTTGATGGATTGATTTATTTTGAAAGCGTAGCGAGGTAAGGGTCCGGAGAATAAAATAATTCGTTTACTTTTTTTAATTGATTTAGAGTGTTTAGTATGTTTTCAAAACCATGATCTTTACCTATCTCAAAAAGCTCCTTTTTAAGACCCATTCCCAATCTCAGCGCCAATTCGAGCTCCTCTTTATTACATACTTTATTCGTGATAAGCCATGATGCATTGTTTAATGCGACTGATAACACTCTGATCGGGTCATATTGTTTTGCTTCCTCTTCAGATAACGGAACCCTTTCATAATTCTTTTCTCCATAGGGATAGAATCCATCACCTGATTTTTTGCCAAGTTTTCCTGATGAGAATAATTGTGCAATCATGGGGTGGGGGTGTATTACTTTCTTATCTCGAGAATACATTTCAACAGTCGCTTTGTGAATAACATCAATTCCAGTATAGTCGGCTAATTCGAATATACCCATTGGTAGAAACAATTTGAATTTAACGGCTGAATCAATCTGGGTCATAGTTTTACCATCACTATCTAGGCAGTATGCTGCCTCATGAACTAGCGGTATAAATATTCTATTTACGATAAACCCTGGAACGTCTTTGTTACACAAAATAGGTTCTTTCCCCAATGATTTTACCAAATTGATTCCGAGATCTACAATAGATTTCTCAGTTCTTGCTCCCGGAATTACCTCAACTAATTTCATAAGTTGAGGAGGATTAAAGAAATGTAATCCGATGAATCGATTAGGTCTACTTGTTAATTGAGATATTTCACTGATTGGTAATGTACTTGTATTAGATGCATACACAGTTTTTTCTTCAGCAAATTGATCCACTTCTGAATATACCTTCTTCTTAAGATTTAGATCCTCTGGAACAGCTTCGATAAGTAGATCAGTATCAATTAATGCATCTTTAATCTCCACAATTGGTCTTATTCTTCCAAAAATCTTGTCAGACTCTTCTTTTTTTATCTTATTTTTTTCAACGAGCTTATCCAATGACCATTTAATTTTATCCATTGCATTGTCCAAGAACTTCTGCTCTATATCGCGTAACACGACTTGATATCCATTCATTGCTGAAATCTGTGCAATTCCATGACCCATAATTCCTGAACCTAAAACAGTGATTTTATTTAATTGTGGCAACTGTATTATTCAAAAATTCATGATTTTTAATGTTTACGATTGTATTCACAATGTTAATTCAAATACTCGAAACTATTTTATTGATATTAAAATATCCTATAGAAATAACAGTTGATACGATGCTTTGCGCTTATGCTAAATCAAGATGATCCGAAAAAATGCAGTGCTTTAAAATTGATAAAATTTGGTGCCGTCTTACCCGCCAAAACTATACAAAATAATATGCTTGTTTTGAATCCCTTTGCCAATGAAGTAATTTGCAGAATTGATAAGTCATTGGTCGAATCCATTTGCGTAATTGATTGTTCTTGGAACAGGGCACAAGGAGTACTGACAAATCACAAATATTTGAGAAAAGGAATTCCAAGGAGAATACCAGGACTGTTGGCGGGAAATCCAATTAACTATGCTAGGCTAAGTAGACTATCAAGCGTTGAATCCCTGTCAGCCTGCTGTTACATACTTGGAGAAAAGGAATATGCTCGGGCACTATTAAATAAATTCAAGTGGGGCCATACATTTCTAGAGTTAAACCACGACGCATTGGAAGATTACTCTGCCGCCAAAGATAGAAAAGAAATAGTTGAGATTGAATCACAATACTTTGGAGGTTATATTTTGCAAAATGAGGGTAAATGATGTGTTGTTCTGTCAAAGTTTGATTTTCTATTAATTATGCACCATTGTTCCTTTCCTTGGTATAATAATATTATTGGTGTGTCTAAGCGTTCAAAATGTACTGAGGTTGGTTTATTCTCTATCTTTGACTTTGTCTTTGTCTGTTCTCGACAAGAGCCATTCTATTACCCTGTCCAAACTATCGCTGATTATTGTAACTCTGATAGGTCCTAGAGGAGATTCTTCGTAATTCTCAACCAGCGAAATCACATCTTCATATGCGGCTTGTTTATTGAGTAGGAACCACGTAAGGTTCCCCTTCCTATTCCATTCTAATAATTTTCCCAATACACCTAAGGAAGATTTTGATCTAAC
>DAIRDV010000187.1:0-2669 GCA_036795955.1 Nitrososphaeraceae archaeon
CTAATGGGGAAGCGAGATAAGTTTGAGATTCGACATGTCCCATTCTACCTGGAAAATTCCTGTTGGTAGTACTGACGCAAATCTCATCTTTTGCCAAAATTCCCATATGTGCTCCACAACATGCTCCACATGTAGGTGGACCTACAACTGCGCCAGCTTCCATAAATATTTCAATTAACCCTTCTTTCATCGCTTTAAGGTAAATAGATTGAGCTGCAGGCAGAACTTCAGTTCTCACTTTAACTTTTTTACCTTTCAATATTTTCGCAGCTGATCTCAAATCCTCTAATTTTGCGCCAGTGCATGAGCCGATGTACGCTTTGTTAATTTCAACTGTTTGCAACTCTCTTGCCGCAGCTCCATTTTGCGGAGAATAGGGCTTTGCCACAATTGGTTCAAGTTTTTCTATTTCGTAGGTATATTCCTCCAGATAATGCGGATTTTCTCCCAGCACTGGTTTATAAGAATTAGTAGTTCTTTGACGAATGTATTCATCGGTAACTGAATCTGGTTCGATTATTCCGTTTTTAGCTCCTGCTTCTGTGGTCATGTTTGTAAGCGTTAGTCTTTCTTCCATACTCATTTGGCTCACCACATTTCCCGTAAATTCCATAGACTTGTAATTCGCGCCGTCAGTACCAATGTCACTTATTATTTTTAGGATGATATCCTTTGCCATTATGTGTTGGGGCTTATTACCAATTATCTTAAACAACATGGTTTCAGGGACTTTCAGCCAAATCCGCCCGTGCATCATCGAGTATGCAATATCAGTGTGTCCTAGACCCACGGCTAATGCGCCCAAAGCACCTGTTGTATTTGTATGCGAATCACCACCAACATAGAATTCGCCAGGTAGCACCAATGCTTCTTCATGCGAAAGGGTATGACAGATCCCGTATTGTCCTAAGCCATACTTGAAGTGTTTCTTTATACCAAATTTTTCTGCCCACTTCGTAAGCCTCGTAACGTTGTCAGCAGAAATCCTGTCTGCTGAAGGAACAAAATGATCTTCAGATATCCATATTCTATCGGCATCCCATACTTTATCGAGCTGTATTCCCTTCTTTGACCATTCTTCAAAGACTTTGATTACTCCAGGTCCAGAAACATCGTGAATCATTAACTTGTCTACATTGGCGAAAACTACATCGCCTGGACTCACTGAATTTCTATTGGAGGCCTTTGCAATAATTTTTTCAGTAATATTCATTCTACAGAGATCAACCTAAATTCTTCTTTCACTTTAATAATTTTTCCTGAACACAAATATTGTGACAATATTATTTATAAGTTAATGGAAATTTTTCCAATAAAGATCCAAAAAAAGGGGGTGGGTTTTGATCTATTCAAAACAATAATTGATTCAAAATTTTCATTCCAGGAGAACGACATCATAATTATTTCAAGTAAGTTTGTTTCGATGAGCGAAGGGGCATTAGTTAGTTTGAAAAGCGTCAAGGTAACTGCAAGAGCTAAATCTCTTGCTTCAAAATTCAAAATGAGTCCGAAAATCGCACAAGTGGCTATGCAGCAAGCTGATAAGATAGTGTCGGGAATTCCAGGGTTCCTTTTAACCATAAAAGATGGGATGATAGCGCCTAATTCCGGGATAGATAAATCAAATTGTCCAGCAGGGAAAATCATACTCTATCCTAATGATTCATTCAAGTCAGCTGACATTTTACGCAAAAAAATATTCGAGAAATTAGGATTAAAGGTTGGAATTGTAATATCAGATAGCAGGCTTATGCCAACGAGGATAGGCTGTACTGGTATTGCAGTAGGTGTTTCAGGTTTTGAGCCGGTCAATGACGAGAGAGGTAAAAGAGACTTGTTTGGTAGAAAACTTAAGGTAACTTTTCAGGCTACAGCAGATTGTCTAGCAACAATTGGGGTTTTCATCATGGGTGAAAGCAATGAATCCATTCCAATAGTAGTCATTAGAGGAGCCAAGTTTACCCGAACTGAGCGAAAACTTACTATGAATGACATGACCGTGAGTCCGAGAGTGGATATTTATCTTAGAAGTATACCAAATCTTTAACCTCTTAAAATGGTTCATTTTTCCATATACTTTTAATACCTTTTCTGAACATCATCTTAGATAGTAGGATGTCAGAATTCCTAACAAGTTATCCAAGACGAATAAACCTGCTCAAGGGACTAAGCGAGTTAATTCAGCATGAGGAAATACAGTTTGATCACCTAAGTCTCATGGTAAAAATAAAGAAGGAAGATTTGATAAAAACACTTTTTGCAGAAGGTTTCAAAAAAGTGAAATTTGAGAACAAAAAGCCAACACAAATCGGTAATGGCTTTTCTAAAAAGCTAAAGTATCCATGGGAAATGCATCTACGTCTACTTGATATTCAGCAGGGATTTATAGCCATAAAAGCAGAAGTGGAAATTTCCCGTAGATATATTCAACATATTGGCTCTGTACGAGTACCAGTACTCTATGAGATTGAATCTATACTAAAAAAACACAAAATAGAGTATGATATTTGGAATGAAAAATTAAGGGACTACATTACTCACATAGTAGATAATCACCAGATAAAGTTGGAAGGTCCAAGATTGCGGGCTATGCCGTGGAGACATATGATTCTTGCAAGCTCATCTCTTGCAGTTATATACGCATTAAAATTTCTACAACTTATTTAACA
>DAIRDV010000188.1:0-2663 GCA_036795955.1 Nitrososphaeraceae archaeon
ATAATATGTGGATACATGAGTTCGCTCATGATATGCGACATACTGCTGGATTTCCCTGCCACTAGTTTAGTTCAATAGGTATATTTTTTGAGAATACTACTTTTTCTTGGAATTACAATTCTTTCTGGTGCATTAGCCGGTACTATCCTAGGTATCATTAATCTTGGACTGGTTGAACCATACATCGATCAGGCAATTGGCATAGAAATACAGAATTCAGTTTCCTCAGGAGAGAATGTAGATTTGTCCGAAATCGCCCATTATCGCATTTGGCAAAAAAGTGGTGAAGTAGTTGCTGCAGCAGTATATGGAATATCACTGGGAGCGTTGTTTGGAATCATTTTTGCGTACTCAAAGAATACGTTACCTGGAAGCAACAACAAGAAGAAGGCATTGTTTTTGGCTGGTATCTTGTGGTTTGTATTATACCTTGTAGTGGCCATAAAATATCCTGCAAATCCACCTGCAGTTGGAAATCCTGAAACAATTTACTATCGTGAGGCCTTGTATGTAGCTTTTATAGCAATTTCTGGTTTTACCGCCTTGATTCTTGCACTCTTGTGGAAGAGAGTTAAGATAAACTCAAAAAAGATCGTATTCCCATTAGTTTACGCAGGAATAATGACTGCTGCATATTTAGCTATGCCAGCAAACCCGGACCCAATAAACATATCAATGGAACTAGTTCAGAATTTCAGAGTTTGGACAGCCGTAACTATCGGAATCTTCTGGGGATTATTAGGAATCATATTTGGTTCACTCTGGGATAAATTTATACGTCCTGAGGAATCTAGATTGACGACTTTTAATTAAGATTGCCAGGTTTGCTTTAATGCTCTCAAATTATATTTCTGGCATTAGGAGATCCACAGAAGCAGAATCTTTTGATACCAAACAAGAGACGCTATATTATCCTACGAACTAGCATTTCACTAGCGGACGAAACATTTTTCATTCATATGGTCTTTATGCGGGTCATAGCCTCTCGGATTTGTGAATTTAGCGCCTCTAAAGTTCTTTGAAAGTCATTGCAACAATGAGAGGAATAGGCAAATTCTATTTTCAAATCTAGGTCCATCTCAAACTTTTGAGGTATCATCTATAGGATGAAGACGAGTGCCAATTTAGGCAATCCAAATGTCTAGAATGAGAGAGTATTTGATATTGAAAATGCTCATTTATGTGAGTGATTACATGGTTAAGCGATTTCGTTTTCTTCTAGACTTTTGTGCCAACATGTTAATATAGTAAATTTATCAGATCGAATATATGAAATACAGAAGCAGAACAGAAATAGTATCAATGATTCTTGAAGCTGCAAACGGTGGTGCAACTAAAACAAAAATAATGTACAAAGCCTTCCTAAGCTATGCTCAATTGAAAGAATATCTATCAGTACTTATTGAAAATAATTTACTCGAATATTTAGAAGGTGTACAAACCTACAAAACCACTGAAAAGGGATTTAATTTATTGAAAATGCATAACGAAATTGGAGAACTCCTCCAAAGTCCAATAAGAGAATCAAGAATAATTCAATAAATAAAAAGTGTTGGGTTCATAAATAGTAACTGTGGCGTTATTGGTTACATCGAGCCCATCTTATTTTTTTACTACAATTAATAACATATTTGATTTATCATCAAGTGGTAACTTTTGCTATTTGTCTCAGCTTTATAGAATATCGCTAGTTTGGAAGAAATTAATCTTGTATTACGACTCCCATTGAAGCAAATATGATCTAGCCATTCCATGACAATAAAGGTTAGATTAGCTAAATTTATTCGTATTTTGTTTTGAACGATCTGAAATCGATGACAAAGTTAATTTTATGCCATTTCTGACTTCATAAAGTACGTAGTTTATTGCTTTTGCCCTCTTTACTGCAATTTTTAATTTGATCGTTATAAAGTTTAAAGTCCTATTCATTTTTAATGAACAAACCGTTAATTGCAGTGACAACGCTTGCTCTTTCGTTGGTCCTCTCGTTTCCAATGATGAGCCTAACACAACAAATTGTATCAGGACAACAATCTCCAGAAAAAATCGATGTACCGCTCAATTTCACCTTAAAGTCAAAGGGTGAAGGCGGCAAAGAAGGTAATGCTTCCTCAACCAAGGACGTTACTGTTAACTTAAAGATCCAAACTAGTCCGACCGGAAGTCCAACGGAAATACCGGTAACCGCAAAGGTATCTAATGATACCAAGTCACAGGATCTACAACTGTGCGCCTCAATGCAAGAAGTTAAGGAAATGTGCCATTCATTAAAAGATCTAATGAAGTCCAAGGGCGAAAATCAGTCATCTAGTGAATCTGGTAAATCAGGCGGATCTGATAACTCTACAAACAAAAATAACGATAACGAAGACAACTAGGCAATTTACCTAGTTAGAAATTTTTTTTCTACTTATTACCAAGATAATGACAACAGTCAAACTTGAATTTTTCTTCAAATCTTAATTATTGACTTTGATCCATTTGGTCTTTTAGATTCCTCTTATAGGTAGTTAGATGTTTGACAACTATTGAACGAAGATCCTTTAATCGAATTGGCTTTTGAAGAAAATCATTTATGATATCTGCCTCTGTATATTCTTGAAATAATTTGTCATCTAATTCAAATGCAGTCATAAGTAATGTTCTTACCAGAGGATTTTCTT
>DAIRDV010000189.1:0-2656 GCA_036795955.1 Nitrososphaeraceae archaeon
TACGAATCTACCTGTCTTTGATTGCGTATTGTAGTTCTGTTCGGTTAATGAAGTGCCATCACTCTTGCCAGAGAATACATTAGTAAATGTTTTACCATCCTTAGATATTGCTATCACGAATGTGTTAATTCGCTCATTTCCCCTATGCCAATTAATTCCCACACTACAAATTACGTTCTCACTACCCAAGTCAAGTTGAATCCATGACCCTAGACCTAGGTTGGACCAGCGAGTATTGATATTCTGGTCTATTGCGTGTGATGGGGGATTTAATGCGTCAGCTCCACTTGCAGTAATACCACTGATAGAGAGCTTTGAACATGAATTAGCCGCGTTAAATGGATCTGATTGACCAAAGATATTGTAGGATTGAACAAGTGTACTAATAAAAATAAGAACCAAAAATGTAACCACAGACATACGAAATGCCAATTGATTGCCTCTCCATGCAATACATGAAGATAACCCTAGTAAATTAATCACGATTATCTGGTTGAAACTTGATATAATTACTTGCTATTTAATTTTTATTGACTGAGTATTACAATCTTATAATGTAATTGGGCTTTGATAATTCTATTCTAAAATAGTATGAGGAACTTGTGCACAAGAGAAGGAATACAGAGTTGTATTCTAGAAGTATCGGAAATCAACGAAATTTCTGTACTGATTCCATAGTAATTAATATTACCAATAGGCGCTCTCACTGACTTCATTTGTCCTATTTTTATCGATCGTGAGATATTCTCTGATTCCTTGTAGATTTCGAAATACTCCCTCAGGGGCAAATAATGCCGGCGCTTGAGTCGTAGGTAGGTCCACACAGCAATCTAATTCGAATTTATTTATGTGATATTCAACAAATTGTACGTTGTTTTCTTTTAAAATCTTAATAGCCATTTGTGAACTTTCTGTATCGTCAATTAGCAAAACAGGTTTACGACTAACCATTATTTGATCATCCGATTAGACATATTTATTTTCAAGTGTAATATAGAATATACGCAAATGTAGATTAATTATTTTAAGGTCGTTTACTTTTCTTGCTGTAATCATCCAAAATCGATATATACTTCAGATATTTCAGATGTCGTTGTCAAATCTAATCATATGGATTATGCTTGACAAAAACTGACTCATGAAATAGAGTTGCCATATTGAATTATGTTTTAGTACATCATCTTGTAGTAAAGAATTTAGTAGATAAGCGCTAAAATTGGAATATTGGCAGCGATTCTAAAATTAAATTTCCCTTTCAAGCTTAAGGCGGATCAGCAGGATGCGGTAGATGCATGGCTGGAGAATAAATTTAAGGGTTCAATAATATATAGCACCGGAACTGGAAAAACTGAAATTGCATTTGAATGTGCTCGACGACTTGCAGAAATAAGGCACAATAACGAATCAACTTCGTCTTCAAAATATTCTGTCGAAATGAAAGTAAATAGAGAATTTAGAATCGTGTTCATAGTTCCACGCATTGTTCTTATTGAACAGAACGTAAATCGCTTAATTAGATATGGATTGCCGATCGAATGCATTGGAACTTTTTTCGGTGAACAAAAGGTCATTAAGGAAATTACAATAAGTACATATCAAAGCGTGATTAACCATTTAGAACTAATTAGAAACTCAGATATGATAATTTTAGATGAAATTCACTTACTCAGTGAAACAGCCAAGGAATTTAAGAAGATATTTGATATAATAAATGAGGATCCTACAAAGGCAGTATTGGGACTAACTGCTACCATAAATGAGAATGATACCCGATATAATACAATTATTAAATTATTGCCTCCTGTAAAGAAATATATGATCAAGGATGCGGTCACCGATGGAAGATTGGCCAGGCCACAAGTTGTATCTGTACCTGTAAGCTTTACTGAAACTGAAAAAAAAATTTATGTTGAAACATCCAGAAAGATATCCTTTCTCTCACGAAAGCTAGGAGTATTTGATCCAAAAAAAATTTCGGCCTTTCTATTCAAAGGAGGTTATAATGCTAAATTGGCAAAAATGTGGTTTGAAAATGTTAGAAAAAGAAAAGAATTGCTTAGCTCTGCTCAAAACAAGTTACTATTGGCAGTAAGGATCGTTCAGAAGCATTCTTTTGAACCCATCATGATATTCAGCGAGACGATTGAATCAATAAAGAAATTAGAAGAGGTACTCGAGTCAAATGGGATCCCATCTAGATCCATCCATAATAAAATATCTTCCAACGAAAGAAAGAAAATTTTGGATGCATGGGGAAAAGAATATTATCCACTATTATCTGTGCATACGCTCGAAATAGGATACGATGTACCTGAGGTGAGGATAGCAATAATAATATCTAACAGTTCAAATTTTAATCAAGTTGCGCAAAGAATCGGTAGAGTGATAAGAAAAACAAATACAAAGAACTCTGCACTAATATATGTGATTTACATTAGAGATTCAAAGGATAGTAGTACCCTCCGCATGGTAAAGTCCACTGTTGAAGTTTCAGAAAGGGATAACCAACTAACATTAACATCATTTGGAAGTTGACCCCCGTCTACAACGGTTTTGAACAATTTAATGTATTGCGGTTTTTTTCTGAATCAAATAAAGAATCATAAATTCATATCTTTATCTTCTTGTGCCTTCTTTCACTCGTTTGGGTTTCTGA
>DAIRDV010000190.1:0-2646 GCA_036795955.1 Nitrososphaeraceae archaeon
AGCATAATGGGGGATCCATAAGTTAAATTGCGCAACCTAGCTTCGACGGGAGCAACATGTGTCACCGAACCATCCAATTCCATGATTCTTGGTTGTTGTAACTTTATCTTGCCCAATCTGATCTTGTACGGATATTCGGCCGTCTCAATTTCTATTTCGCCGACTTCATCAATAATACTTTGTAAGCCACGCTCAATAAATTCACCATAGGAATTCAGATGTTGTCTTGCGACTCCTTCCTTTTGTAAAATATTGTGGATAATTGCCCACATATCAAGTGTTTTTTGCGACAAGGCTCAATCCTCTACTACGTATCTATAATAAACACTTTCGCCGGCGGTAAATGACGTTCTAGTAATTTTAATAATATCTCCGGGTCTCACATCTAGATCCTCTAAACCCTTGTCGTTAATTAATATGTATGGGAGCTGACTGGGTTTCGTATTGTACTTTTTTAAGACTTCTTCAGCATCTTTCTTGGACAAAATTTCGTGTTTAGGCTGATATACATGATTCGTAATTTTAATATCCTTTTTCTCAGAAGACAAAATTAGAGATTCTTGATTCCAAATCTAATCTCCGTAATAAATACATTGTCAGTTCAGTTCTGAACATTCAAGATTCAACACATTTGATAACATGCTAATTTGATTCAAATATGTATTCGTCAGATAACATGAAAATAATCTGCCACGGTTATAGAATTCATCGTAATCATATAATCTATAACTTTTAAATAAAAATTGGAGCAATAATTATCGATGAATAAAGAATTAATCATGATTGGATCTACAATATTGATATTATTTTTCACTTCATCACCAAGCATGTTGATTGCTCAAAATGTGTCTACAAATGCCTCAAATGAAGTTGGCAATGCCAGCGCCTCAATAAATCAGTCGGCTTCTGAACTAGGGAAGATTCCCAGTGAAGTTAGGAGCGATACATTAAATGAAACTGGAGAGGCTGCTCAAAAAGTTGCGGCAGGTGCTGCCGGCGTAATAGGCAATATAACTGAGGAAATAAAGGAAAGCGTAAGCGGTAATAGTAGTAATAGCAGCAAGTAAGTCGAAAAATAATTACTGTTATTTTGTGGAGTCTTAAGACAGGACATTTCTAATGAATCAGATTGAGTATAGAAACGTATAGATTCATTAAATTCATCAATTGAGGCATTTTCTTTTTTCAGGTTAAAGATGATTACAAACTATAGTCAATATTTCTAGGAAGTGAATTATTAGAAATCTCGACTATTACGGCTAAGTGTTATTCTTCTAGCAAACTATCAAGCTCTGATGTCGCATTTGCTTGGTCCACTTGTTCGATGCTTGTGGCGTTCTTGACCTTTTGTACTTTGATCAAAGTTAGGTTATCAGTATCCAAAAAAGAATTATTTTTTGCCACATCATCAACTAATTTTTGGTAATAGTCGTTACCAACAGTACCATTATTGGCCTGGTTTGTATTTATTTTACTTGTAATAGGTTTACTTATGAATACTACTCCGTTTTCCGCCTTATTTACTGTGTTATTATTTATTTTATTATTGGTATCCTTCATAACAAATGCATAAGTTACATTTCTTAACGTATTATCATGTATAGAATTATTGGTTGTGTTGGCAAGATAAAATCCATAGTGACAGTCAGAAATAGTATTATTGTAGACTTCATTAAAATTGGATTCTCTATTAAATGCAATACATCTATCTTGATCGGTAACATTATTATCTCTTGCAATTGAATTGGTAGTGTTTATGCTAAAAGCTATACCACGTCCAACACCCGTGTTGTTGTAGACTCTGTTTCCCTCTATCAATAAATTATAGCAATGTTTTGAGCAAATTATTCCAGAAGCGTTATTGTTGTAAACGGTGTTCTTTATTATTGCCATGTCATGACTGCCTGTGTGCGGATCTATTCCGTACAAGTAATTGTCGTGGAATTTATTATCCTCAATCTGCATTTTACCCATACTCTTCGAATAAAATCCTTTTAGAAGATGATGAATATCGTTACCCTTTAGTATCGAATCTTCTCCTCCGTAGTAACTCAAACCAGCACATCTGCTACAAGAATATCCAAGATAGGCTAGTTCTGAATTGGTAATGTCAGTTGTTCCTGTTGCTTCCTTGGATACTCTTATGAATGCCCGTGGTTCAGCAGTATCATAATCTGATTTTGTGTGTTCCTCCCCTACTCTTTTTCCATATGCAAATCCAATGACGTTATTTTTTTCCGGATCCCATGAAGTTATTTTCACAGAATCAATCTTTAGTGATCCCTGAACGTGAATTCCGTTAGGATTGTTTCCGTTATTTTTGCTTACGTAAATTGGATGTTGCTTCATGCTAGTGTTAGTTTTAACGTTACTATCATTGTTATTTTGAGGGCTGACAAGGTTTGACGCAATTGTTCCTTCAATTAGTTCCTCATCAGCAGTATCAGTATCATTTTCCTTCACTAGTGGAACGAGTTGTTTGCCCTGCTGAATTGTGGGGGAGGGAACCAATTTTAGCCAGGTGGTATCAGAAGAATCAATAATGAGACCGGCCTCTTTATGAATTGAAATACCTGCATGTAGTACCCATATTTTGCCACCAGGAGTGCTTTTATCTGAATAAATGTCACTTTCTGAATGTAAGAT
>DAIRDV010000191.1:0-2642 GCA_036795955.1 Nitrososphaeraceae archaeon
ATGGTCGTAATGCCAGATTCCACTAACATTAGGAGACAGGTCCGATAATACTATGTCAAAAGAAAATGGACATCCTTCATTAATAATTTGAATGATATTTGGATCTTCTATATCCGCTTGAATTATTGAAGTGCCCATAATTGGTTTAACTGGATCCACATCCAGGCCAACTACCTTTGCATCCGGTCCTGCAAATTTCGCTGATACTTGCAACCAACCACCGGGAGCACAACCTATATCTAAAATAGTATCATTCAGTTTTAACAAGTTATATTTTTTGTTAAGCTCGATTAATTTGTATGATGATCTACTACGATATCCTTGTTCTTTTGCTAATTTTCTATATTCATCTCTTCTTGCGATATCTATTTTCATAGACCAATATTCATTTGGGTTGTTTCATTAATATTTTTAAGATTTCGGTGATCTTGGAACAAGCATGACGCCATTATCAATATCTTAAGTTTTTCTTCGTTATTTGAACAGGTAAAGTCATCAATCTAATACCCGCTCGACTACTAGGTAAAGTATTTTTTCATAATATTTTCCATTTTTAATTTTTCAACATCTTTATCGCCAAACGTCTCTGGGTGCTGTTGTTTCAGGTGCCTTAATGCAAACCTAACGTTTTGTCCACAGAGTTTACACTTCGCTTTTCCAAACATTTAGGATAAGGTATCATAAGGAGTAATAAAAAGTGCTAGTTTTACATTTGGATGATTCAATTTAACTCAAGTATTACCATATCAGCTTATTTCAAATTACCAGACAAAAGTTATGATATATTTACAATATTAGAAAAATTAATAATTAGGTAAGTCGTTGCGACACATCTCAAAACACGCTTTTGATTTATTTCAACCAATTCCTATTGGAGGCCTTTTATGTTCGCTGTGCTCCAAAAGTGTGTGATAATTTAATGTTTCAACATTCTCAAATGACTTTCCACAAACTTCACATTTCCATGTGTTCAGCCCTTCAGCAGTTTTACTCGACTGCCCAGTTGACATGTTATTATAATGGTGGTCATTGCAGATAAGTTTTTCATCATAAAACGTCAAATTTGTCTAATTAACAATCTAAAATGAGCGGTAAATTGCATTCGATAGTTCGACTTTAGGAAATCAAGATTTGAATAATGAAATGAAGAATTCGAAAAACAAAAATAGGAAGGGAAAAAACTCATCACTGCATGCCGATAACTGATGCTAATAAGAAACAGATTGCTCAACAGAGAAGACTATTTTACAAGATATGTTTTGACTGCGGAGGAAAAAATCCCATACTTGCTGCAAGGTGCAGAAAATGTCATGGTAAAAATATGAGGCTTAAAAACAGGGCTCTGGGCGCTAAGAAGTAGGACATTATTTTTTTCTTGTAAAATTTGTTGAATTAGTTAAAAATATATAAATATTATCAAGCTGAATTCTAATTATACTATGCCGATTAGGACAGGAGAAGAGTATATTCAGAGCTTAAAAGGGCGTAAAATGAAGGTTTACCTGTTTGGTGAACTGGTTAAAGATCCTGTTGACCACCCAATGATAAGGCCGTCAATCAATGCTGTAGCTGAAACATACGATCTTGCTGATAAAGATCCTGATCTGGCATCTGCTGAATCTTCTCTTTCTGGTAATCGTGTAAACCGATTTTTACATATCGCAGAAAATGCTGAAGATTTAGTTAATCAAAACAGAATGCAGAGAAAACTCGGCCAACTTACTGGCACTTGTTTTCAAAGATGTGTGGGAATGGATGCACTAAATTCATTGTATTCAACGACATTTGAAATTGATAAAAAATTCGGAACACCCTACCACGAACGCTTTAAGAAATTTGTAACGAAAATGCAAGAGGATAATCTTGTTATCGGCGGCGCAATGACCGATGTTAAGGGAGATAGAAGTTTAAGTCCGTCGCAGCAAGAAGACCCAGATCTGTTTGTGCATATTTCAAAGCGGGATGATAAGGGTGTATACTTATCCGGTGCAAAAGCACACCAAACTGGTTGTATCAATTCACACTGGATACTGGTTATGCCTACGATGAGGCTTAGGGATGAAGATAAACAATATGCAATTGTGGGTGCGATTCCGGCTGATGCGGAAGGTATAACGTACATCTATGGTAGACAGTCCTGTGATACTCGCAGTATGGAAAGCGGCGACTTGGATGCTGGAAATTCAAAATTTTCTGGACAGGAAGCAATGATTATTTTTGATAATGCGTTTATACCAAACGAATTAATTTTCATGGATGGAGAATTCGAATTCGCTTCAATGTTAGTTGAGAGGTTCACTTGTTACCATAGACGTAGCTATGTTTGCAAGACAGGTTTAGGTGATGTGCTTATTGGAGCTGCTGCCTCAATAGCAGACTACAACGGAATCTCGAATGCGTCGCATATAAAAGACAAACTAGTTGAAATGACTCACTTGAACGAAACTATCTTTGGTGCAGGTATTGCATCGTCATATCAAGCCCATAAAACGTTGTCTGGAAATTATCAAAACGATGACATGCTAGCAAATGTTTGTAAACATAATGTAACCAGGTTTCCTTATGAAATAGGTAGACTTGCGCAGGATATTGCAGGCGGCTTGATGGTTACTATGCCTTCTGAGAAAGATTTTCGTAGTCCT
>DAIRDV010000192.1:0-2634 GCA_036795955.1 Nitrososphaeraceae archaeon
AATTATATCAATTAGTGCAATCACCGGATCTTTGAGCTCTCTTCAAGCACAGGAGGGAGAAACATTTTCTGCGACTCTTTCAGGCAAAGCAGAAGTTCCTCCAACGGATTCGAGCGCAACTGGATGGGCCAAGTTCCAAACCAACGAAAATGGTACACAAGTGTCGTACTGGATTAATCTGACGGGAATGAAGGAGATAACTGGAGCACATATACATAACGGTACTGCAACGCAAAATGGTGATGTCGTAGTTGGTTTATCTGGACAAAAATCTGCTCAAAATGGTAACAACTCTACAATATCATTTAGTGGAAATATAACACAGAATGACCTGCAGGGTCCTTTGAAAGGTAAGGAACTCTCCGAGCTTGTCGGTCTTATGAGTGATGGCGTGGTTTATGTAAATGTTCATTCAGGAGAATTTCAGAATGGAGAGATCCGTGGTCAAATAGCTTCAGGATTACCAGAAGCTGAAATTAATATGACTTCGACATCTAATACTACAACAACAATTAACAGCACAATTCCAAACTAAGAATAGATATAAAGTAAAAATAAAGATCATAGACTATCTGGAACAAAGGGTCTATCATTTTATTTTAACTTGGTCCACTTTCTATCATATCCATATCCCTTCCTGAAGATAAATGACAAGATAACTATGGCATATTCAATGATTTGAGACTCTCATACGATTCTCTGAGATTTTGATATAGGTCCTTCGTAGAGGCTTCCAACAATGCAAAGGAGAGGTAAAAATCCTCAGCCTCTCGTAGATATCTTTTAAGTTTGCTATTTACTAATCTTCCATCTACTTTTGGCATATTACTAATGAATTTCATATTATTCGCTCTATCAACTAATTTTATGACTTTCATGTCATAGTCAGCAGAGCTTAATCCTTTGCAATAATCGTGAAATCTAGTAAGTTGTCTTTGCTGATCATTATCTCCCGGGAAATTTTCAAGGGGTTTTATTTTTAGTCCCATACAAATCTCGTAGACTCTGTTGCCAAATCTATATTTGAGATATGCGTCAAAACCATACTCTTTGGTCTTGTACAAATCGAGTATTCTGTCATTATCTTCCATCACATCATGTAATATTGCAGAAACTATCTCTACACTAGTTATATTACGATTAACCGTCAGATAGTGCTTAATTACGTCTCTCGTTACAGGCCAAATATGTGTTTCAAGAAATGGAGATTGATTGTCTTCCCTTTTTATTCCACTATGGATTTCAGTGGACATATCCATTGCAGTATTGATATAATCATCAATCCTTATTCCACTTTGAACCAGAAATCTTTCAAGCTCATCTCTATTGAGGAAATCCAGATTCTTCACAAAATTATAGTTACAACCGCACAACAAAAGCGTTTCTTCTAAAGCAAATTGAGGCATCCATTGAGAGGGAATTAGGATCCTTTATCTTGGAATTTTGCTGTCAATTACATGAAAAAATTACTATTCTAAGAATGAAATCCTATTTCTTATTCATTGCGTCAATAGCCTTCTTTTTTTCTTCATTTAATTCATCGAGTGACACGCTATTGGCCAAAATAATAGTTTCGCCAACTCCATCAATATCGGCCTGTGTAAAAATTGCCGCATATTCGGTGGAAGAAAGAGCTTTCATAATCGAATCATCCTTAGGCAGCTTTAATTCTAATTCTCTGAGTGGTACTACTGAACCATAATTATCGATATCAAGTTCAATAACTCTGATTTTATTTCCTTCTAATATCTTGTCTACCTTTACTAACAAGGCACACCAATAGGTTATGCGTCATCCAAGTACTTAGGTATTTCACTAGTTAGATTAAGGACTTATTAAAGGACGCTCGTTAGATTCATCAATTATCTTGAAACACTGTCTACTATTGGAAAAAATACGGGTTGAATTACACCTAATATTGTAATTTAGTAACTGCCTGACATACTTCGAATCGTAATTATTCATCGATTATGAACTATTTCTCATTTTTCTATAAAAATCAGATAATTTCTATGGATATTCTTATTAATGATACTAGTTCATATTATTGGTATGTCAATTATGCGTGATGAGCAAAATATTGTGTTTTTACTTCCTATTATAGTAACTATCAATACGGTGTTTGTCTCTGGTTTTATCGATCTTGAATCAAATGGGATGATTATTTCGAATTCTATCAGTCTTTACGAAGAAAGAAAGTCAAAATCATCCGGATTACCCTCTAGTCATTGGTGTAGAAAGTGCTCTTCTGATTCATTTTATCTGGAAGATACAATTGAGGTTACACCCAATTCAATTAAGCCAACTCTTTGTGAAATATATGTATGTGATGATTGTGGCGAGAAAATTGAATTTTGGAAATATATTGAAGGATCTCAATCTGCCTGATTTTTCTGGTAGGTTTCACTAACTAAAATACACAGCTTTATTCGCTTACTAAATCTAAATTACTTTTTAAATTTACCTATTATTTCGTTTTACTTTCTATTTTCTTGCTTATATTTTTCTATCTGATGTTCAAAATTATATATTTGTTGATATAATTCTTGCTGTCTCCACATGATTTCAAATATAGTAACAAAAGATATTACAGTTGATTTAATTGTGGATAAAAAGGACACGCCAATTGCTTCG
>DAIRDV010000193.1:0-2627 GCA_036795955.1 Nitrososphaeraceae archaeon
ACTCTAGGAAAGTGTTCATAAATTTAATAAATCTCTGTAGAGATAGCTGCTCTTATTGCACTTATAAGAAAGAATTTTCAGATTTTGACTTGTCAATGTTGACCAAGGATCAAGTTCTAAACATTGCAAGATTGGGCAAACGTCTGAATTGTACAGAGGCATTAATCGTCACTGGTGAAAGGCCTGAACAAAAGTATCCCGAATTCAAAGAATGGTTAAGTAAATACAATTGCTCAACTACTGCTGAATACGTCGAACAAATAAGCGAGTCAATACTGGAAGAAACAGGATTGTTACCACACACAAACGCGGGTACATTGAGTTATGATGAGTTATCATTACTCAAAAAATCAAATGTAAGCCTAGGATGTATGCTAGAAACTTCAAGTGAAAGACTCACTGGTAATAACATGCCTCACGAATTTGCGCCCAGTAAAAATCCAAGAGCTAGAATAAGAGTTCTCGAAAACGCAGGAAAATTGAAAATACCTATTACAACAGGACTACTTGTAGGTATTGGAGAAACTTTGGAAGAAATTGTTGAATCACTGATGGTTATTAGAGGTTTGAATCAAAAATATGGGAATATTCAAGAAATAATAATTCAAAATCATGTTCCCAAGTATAATACAAAAATGAGAAACTCATTACCGCCAACACATGACTCATTCTTATTAACCATTGCTCTGGCAAGGATTATCATGCCACATATGAATATTCAGGTGCCGCCGAATCTTAGTCCTAAAGTTTATTCCGCCTATATAGCTGCAGGAATCAATGATTGGGGAGGCATATCCCCATTAACAATTGATTTCGTAAATCCAGAATCGCCCTGGCCTGAGATTAGTGATGTTAAACTTGTTACTGAAAAGCACGGCCATGTACTTAGAGGAAGGCTTCCAATTTACCCCGAATTTATTATGAACAAAAAAGAGTTCCTTCCAAAAAATCTTTGGAAATACGTATCACAATTGTCTGACATCACGGGATTGGTAAAGGAGGAGCTTTGTTAATGCTCGAATCAATATTGAGAGATATAGATCCGGTCATTTCTGAAATACTTAATCAATCCCTCGATTCAAAGAATATCTCAATTAAACAAGCTGTTGAATTGTTTCAAACCACAGGAACCGAAATGACAATGACTGCTATGGTCGCTGACAATTTAAGAAAAAGGACAGTTGGTGACAATGTGACATTTGTAATAAATAGAAATATCAATTTTACAAATGTTTGTATTAAAAGATGTGGCTTTTGCGCTTACAGCAGAGACTTTAGAAACGAAGAAAGTTATTTTCTACCCACAGAAGAAGTCGTAAGAAGAGCTAAGGAGGCATGGGATCTGGGCGCAACTGAAATTTGTATCCAGGCAGGGCTGCCACCTAAGATGGACGGCTTTTTATATGTTGACTTATGTAAAGCTATAAAAAAAGTGTTACCTAATATACACATACATGCGTTTTCTCCTGAAGAGATCATGTATGGTTCCTATAGATCAGGATTATCCGTGAAAGAATATTTGAAAATGTTAAAAGAATCTGGACTAGGAAGTTTGCCAGGTACTGCGGCTGAAATATTGGACCAAGATATTCGCGATCTGATATCTCCAGGTAGAATCACAGTTGCTGATTGGATGAATGTTATAACGACCGCACACAAATTGAAAATACCCACCACATCAACTATAATGTACGGCCATGTGGAATCAGCGGAAGATAGGGCTAAACATTTGGATCTGTTAAGATCAATTCAAAAACAGACAGGTGGATTCACAGAATTTGTCCCATTGAGTTTTGTACATAAAGAAGCCCCAATGTATAATCATAATCTTGTCAAGGGAATTGTCCCAGGTCCAACAGGTCAGGATGTAATAAAGATGCATGCAATTTCCAGAATAATGCTCCACAATTTCATAAATAATATTCAGGTTTCTTGGGTAAAAGAAGGAGCAAAAATGTCCCAAATGCTCCTTGAGACTGGAGTAAATGATTTTGGTGGGACCCTAATAAATGAAAGTATTTCCACGTCGGCAGGATCTGAGTACGGGCAATTAATGAGACCAAAGGAAATAAGATCATTGATACAATCAGCTGGTCGAATACCAGCGCAAAGGAACTCAACTTACGGGATCGTAAAAGTCTATGAGGATGACGAAAATGACGATAAAAATGAATCGTTACTAGATAGTGCGGAAACAACCCAATTTGGATCATACCATGAATTGATAAAACTAGACAAATTCAGATACAAACGTACAAATTGAAATGCAGGTGTAACTCGGTCTATTGTTTTTCTGTTTCCATTGCAAGAGTACATTCTACTTTGTAATCGTGTATGTGAAGTTAATCCTGAACGTAGATATGAGTTATCGGCATTTCCATAATCATCAAAGCACTCAAAAGTTAAGGTTAGTTTCGGGAGTAATTGAATCCAAGTGATTGATATCTCGAGAAAATAAAATATGCAAAATGCGAAATTATTTAGTTTGGGAATATGTCACAAAAATGATTCAGCTAATTATTCATTACATTTAAGAATCTCAACGGTTTACATTAGGAGCGATTGATTAACCTAGCAATTTTGATTTCTGGCAGAGGCAGTAACATGGAATCAATCTTGAATTTTCT
>DAIRDV010000194.1:0-2618 GCA_036795955.1 Nitrososphaeraceae archaeon
ACTACTACATCGCCTAGCTCAGTTATGGTGTTAAGACGTAATTGAATTTGTTCTAATGCTAATTTAGCAGAGTCTACCATCTTGCTCATTTTTCGAATTTGTGAAAGTTCATTTGATAATAGCTTGGCATATTGGACATCATGATTCTGAATTGAATGTACTATTCTTTTAAAAATAACCTGATCCTTTTCTACAATTTTTCCAGAAATACTTGAGAGCTTTGTAATTTGCATCTCCAATTTCTTTTGTGCTTCCTCAATTCGTGGTTTTAGAGGAGTCTGAGATTTAATACTCTCCAAGATCTTTACAGCCATATTTTCAGACTGTGTTTTATTCCATTTATCCTTAAAGGACATTATTTTCTCAGAAGCCTATCACCTACTTTGTTTATAAGCCCAAATGTAACCGTGTATAGCAGGTGAGCGGTTACAGCGAAAATCGAAATGAGAAGTATTGCTTACTTTTTGCCTTTGTCAAACATCTGTAACAGCTGCTTCACTGCACCGTCCATATCCTCCTCTCGAACTTCGGGAGACAAACTATGTTTTAAGAGATTATTGATGGTATTAGAAATCTCTGAGCTTATTTCATCAAAGCTGTCAACATCATTAAATCCCTGTTGATAAAGTCTATTTAGTTTCATAGCATACATTCTGGTCTGATCATTTATCGTAACCTTATACACATTGTCATTTACCTTAATCTCTTCATTAGCCATTATAGCAATCTATAGAAATGACCATGAGCCTCTAACAAAAAGGTTTTGGTGTTAGACACTCGCCTGTGAACGTTCGTGATTATTGCCGATATACAAAATTTATTTAATCTGAAATAATGGACTTTAGTTTTTTGACCATTTTTTCCCCCTCTACTGTGAGCGAGTAATATCGTACGGCCATTGGTCTTGATTTTGAAGTTGTCAACAAACCGTACTCACTTGTAACCATCCCTGCCTTTTCGAGTTTAGATAGGTGAAATGAGATAATCTTCCTATCCACCTTTATTACTTGTTCTAGATTGCTAGCATATGTCTTTTCAGATTCAAGTCGAAGAAGAATTTTAAGCCTTATAGGATGCGTTGCCGCATGAATTGTCTCATAAATATCATTGTTTTTGTCTTTAGTTCTTTTTTTGTCCATTAACAGGCACTTTATATCCTACAGTATAAATATATTTTCTATACTACTTTCTATCGTCTAATACATAATAACCGATCTGGCTAACAATTAGTATCTGCATTGGATACTTCTTATCCGTCTATCGACCAGTAGAAAAAAATTAAATTTTGGGATTGATACCAATATAGGATATACATTGCATTCAAAATTCAAATTCAAGTCGTCTAATAACACATAAAGAAGGTCATGGTGGGATTTGGACCCACGACCTAAGGTTTACAAAACCTTCGCTCTGACCAGGCTGAGCTACATGACCGGATAGCCGGATTGCTGAAGTAAATTTTTAATCACGTAATTAAAACTTTGCAGGCAAATAGGTGCTTTCAATGCACCGCCCCGATGTACAAGAAATTCTAAATAGTTGTTATTTTTAATACTTGTGTCTCGATTCGCCTCATTATTCTATTGGAGTATCTCTCCTCAAGTCTTGTGAAATGGTATTCCTGCCGCCTAAATCAAAAAGGGAGGATATTTACAAACTGTGTCATATAGTGCCAAAGACCAGATTCATCTTGCGACGAGGTTATGTATATGCCCTGTATGTGATGTTTCCCTATGCTCGCATTCTGTTCCTTCGGGTGGATTTAACTCATTTCCGGAAACGCACGCAAAAAATAAATCTCCTTTTTGAATGGGCCCAATTTCAGGCGTCTTTGAAAATTCAAATGGAACGATTATTGTGTTGTGCTCTGATTTTTTGAGCAATTCTTTTGCGTTTATTGTCTTTGATTCAGATTCGCCCTTAATCATAGCTACTACCTTGAGATCCTTTACGTCCTTTCTATCAGAAAGAGGAATCCAGACTCTAATCGTAGGGTTTGTTATTTCCGGACCCTTAACTGCCTGAAATGACCCAGTAGACAATGTCAGCCTTTCCCCGGAACCTATATTTATGACATTTTTTCCATGTGTGTTTTCAATATTGCCCTCTACACAGGAATAAGATTGCATTTTATTTGTACCATTTAGGGAATATGCACATACAAAATACTCATCCCTATCACCTACGCTAACAATGTCATTTTTTTCATTGAATTCAAATGAAACAGAAACGCTTTTAGAATTTAGATCATCACCTGTTACATTTTTGACTTGGGTATCACCATTTGCAGAGGCCACTACTTTGAGTCTTTGGGAATTATCCAATTTTTTTAGATTAATTCTAGCCTCAATTGTAAATTTTCCAGCTGCCAAAACTCTATGATTGGTTGATGCAATTACAAAGATTGACAAAATAAGCATACCTGCCAAGGCAAACGAAAGAGAAAGCATCTTCATATTCTGCATTTGGATTTTGTTCATCGTTCTCTATTTTGGCAAAATTGTATTTAATGGTTTTTCAGTTGTGAGTTTCATTAGAACTATACCAATTAGCTTAAAACTTGCCTGAAATCGGACTTGTTGAATGCCAAAAGCCAGACAATTTTGAGAAATGTATTT
>DAIRDV010000195.1:0-2605 GCA_036795955.1 Nitrososphaeraceae archaeon
AACAGAGAAGCCGACAAGCATAGATTGATGATTTTGTAACTGTTATAATTGTATCTTTATAACTTGTTCAATAATTCTGCAACTTTTTTGGCATGATAGGATACTATTATGTCCGCTCCTGCTCTTTTAATACTAGTCACAAATTCCATCACTACTTCGTCCTCGCTGACCCAACCTTCTAAGGCAGCGGCTTTAATAATAGAATATTCACCGGATACACTGTAAGCGCATATTGGTAATAGTGTAGATTGTCTTGCTTTGTAAATCAAGTCAAGATACGGCAATGCTGGTTTTATCATTAAAATGTCAGCTCCTTCTTTAACGTCCATCATTATTTCATGCAGTGCTTCATTTGTATTATGAAATGGCATCTGGTAAGTTTTTCTATCACCGAACTCGGGGGTAGAATGAGATGCATCTCTGAACGGACTGTACAAATTCGACGATAATTTGGCAGAATAACCGATGATTCCTACATTAGCAAAATTGGCCTCATCTAAGGCATTTCGAATGCTTTTTACCTGCCCATCCATCATAGCTGAAGGAGCTACAAAATCTGTTCCTGCTTCTGCATGGCTGGTAGCCACTTTGTCCAGAATTTTCAGACTTGCATCGTTATCGGCAACTTTATTCTTGATAATCCCACAATGACCATGTGAGGTATACTGACAGAGGCACACATCGGTTATAGTCACAATTTTTTCACCAAAGTTTTGTTTTAAGGATTTTACAGATTGTTGCACAATTCCATTTTTGCTATATGCGCTAGTGGCTCTATCATTTTTAATTGTTGGAATACCAAAAATCAAAAACGTCGTTAAACCCAGATCGTACAATTTTTGGATGTCATTTGATAGATTCTTTATTGGTATCCTAAAAATTCCGGGCATCAATTCAATTTCTTTCGGCTCGTCTATTCCTTCCTGAACAAAAACTGGGCATACAAGATCTTTTACTGATAACCTTGTTTCCTGCAACAAATCTCTAATGGCTGGCGTGCGTCTTAATCTTCTTAATCTTACTTTTGGAAATCCATCAGATTCAGATGCTTCATTTTGGTTCATAATTAAATATCCTTGATACTATGTTGAGGACTTCTTCATTCTTTTCTGCATTACCAATCTCTTTTCTAAAGTTATTCATGGGTGTAGAAAGAATACCTTCAACGATTGCAAATGATAATTGTTCCATTATTTCATATTCTTTCATTCCCTTTTTAATTCCAAGTAACCTCAGTGCTTTAGATAATTCCCTATTTCTGACTTCATCCACAATTTTGAATATGGACACCACAAAAGGTTCTGCTTTGATTTTCCTAAATAGCAAATCCATATTTTGCATTCCATTCTGAATCATTTCTTCAGCCAATCTGACTTCTTCTCGTCTACGGTTCAAGTTTCTATCTACTATTTCTGCTATTTGATCTATGTTGACAAGTTTTACTCCGGATATTGTTGCAATTTTATCATCTACAGTTCTAGGATTAGAAAGATCAAAAATCATCATTCCACTATCTTTCTTGGCACAATTCGATATTCTTTCATATGTTATCAAATTGTAAGGAGCTGTTGTAGAAACAAAAATGACATCTGTCTTTTCAAAATCATTGAGGGCGTCTTCAAAATTTACAGGGTTCCCACCTACAGTTTTACAAAATGATTTGGCCCTTTCATAGGTCCTACTGGCAACATCGAAATCTACTTGTCTCTTCTTTAGGGATTTTGCAACAAGGGTAGCTCCCTCACCAGTACCAATTAGTAGAACCTTTTTATTTTGAAAATCATCAAAATGTTCTTCGGCCAGATTAACTGCCATAGATCCAACCGATACACTTCCCTTATTCAAACCAGTGTTGGTCCTAACTCTACTCCCAACCTTTATTGCATGTTCAAATATTATGGGAAGAAATGAATCAACATAACAATTCTGACGTGAATACTCAAATGATCTTTTAACCTGTCCCAATATTTGATCCTCTCCTACTACAAGGGACTCAAGACCTGATGTAAGCCTTAGGAGATGGTTAATGGCGCCCTTACCCTGATCTACTTCAGCATATTCAAAAGACAAATCTTTGTTTTCGGTATTCTTTCTCCAAATTTCAAAGATCCCTTCAATATCGATTTTTTCTAATGCGAGAAATAGCTCTACCCTGTTACAGGTTTGTATAATGACGCATTCTCTAATCCCATTGGTAGTAAGGATTTCACGATATGCGTTTGCTATATCTTTGAATGTAAATTTTTCAAGAATATGAATCGGAGATTTTTTATGAGTTACCCGTACGTTTAATAATTTTAGGTCATCCGTAATTTCTGGACTCATTATTTACTCGCTTCTCCCCAATTTTTCAACATATGTGATGCGGTCATTTTTGCTTCGTCTAGCTTGTTTGATCTTAACAAATGCTGGATATTTTTATCTTTTATTAATGAATATAAGAATTCCTTTCGCTCTTTCACGGTGCTTATTTTTCCCTTTGCCATCTTGCGCGCAAATTCCTGTAATATGATGTTGCTAATATCTGATTCACTAATAATCTTGTTCATCATCCTTTCTGCCCTCCTTCGAATCTTTCTAGCCATGATAGGACTTTTACGAGAGG
>DAIRDV010000196.1:0-2599 GCA_036795955.1 Nitrososphaeraceae archaeon
GGAGACCTCATGCAATGCTTTTCGTATATGGGCATAGTGATGTTCTTTATCTCCTGGATTACCGGCGCAATCAAAATGTCCTACAATTGCTATTATCCGCGAATGGTGTTTCTCAATTGATATGGAAACTGATCTACGTATGATCTCGATCTTGTCTAAATTTTCTCTAACGGAAAAAATTCCGTCTGCACCTGGAAATGTCACCATATCAACTCCATCTATATCATATTTCTTCTTCATGAAATTAATCACAGGTTCCTGAGTTCTGCCGTCAATACAATTTATTGCGGTTCCAAATTTGAAATTCATTATTGAATATCCTATTAGAGTTTCTGCGGTGTAGTTAATATTTTTCCAAAAAGCTGTGACTCGGACATCTTCAAATGACCTTCTACCATGTTGCTAAAAGGAAGTACGGTATCGATTACGGGCTTTATCTTTCCCTTACTCACCCATCGTATAACTTCTTCCAATCCTGCTTTGGTGCCTTGTGTTGCACCCAATAAATTGATGCCTTTGAAAAACAGATATCTCAGGTCAATTGTGGAATCGTATCCGGTAGTGGCGCCCGTTGATACAAGAGTGCCGCCCATCTTCAACAGACTTAGCTCTTGGGGAAAAACAGTTTTGCCAATGTGCTCATACACAATATCTACACCTTCCTTGTTAGTTATTTCACGCACCTTCCGGTACCAATCTGGTTCACGATGATTTACCACGTAGTCTGCTCCAAGCTGGAGGCATTTTTCCATTTTGTCTTTATTTCCAGCGGTAGCAATAACACGACAGTTGTATAATTTGGCAATCTGTATACCAGCAATTCCCATTCCACTTCCCCCGCCCATTATTAGGACTGTCTGTCCTGGTACTATCTTAGCTCTGGTAACAAGCATATGCCATGCGGTCATGCCAACCATTGAAATTGCCGCTGCGTCATTAAACGATACATTATCTCGAAGTTTGACTACATTCGCAGCTGGCATTTGAGTATACTGTGCGAATCCACCCCACATTGGGCCTGTTTGGAAACCCCAGACCTTCCTGCTGGAACAATCATATTCCCTTCCGGAAGTGCATTCGTAGCATACTCTGCAGGTCAGGTTTGGATGAACAACCACCCTGTCTCCTATCTCGATGTTTGCTGAGACATTTTCTCCTTTTTCTACGATTGTTCCGGCTGCATCGCTTCCCGAGACGTGGGGCATTGGAATTTTAATTGGTTTGCCCCATATACCCCAGAGGTCATTGTAATTATAAGATGCTGCCTCGACTTTAATGAGAACTTCACTGGATTTTGGCTTTGGAGTATCAATATCCTCAATTTTTACTACTTTTCTAGGATCATCATTATGTTCTCTGTATACAGCTGCTTTCAAGTATGTTCACCAGGCTATTTATCGAACAGCCATTTATTCATTTAACGCACAAGTATCTCCAGAGAGCATGCTATACTAGCATTTGTTTACTAATTATAGTATCATAAATATTCAAGTTCGCTGGAATTCTGATAGTTCATTAGTACTATCCCGTTTACTTCGTTTCTAATTTTTCAAGGAATTAGGTTTTAAAAGAAAAATTCCTACCTTATTCGACTGTTGAATATGTTCAACTCATTTTTTTCTACTGCTGGACCTCGAGAAATTCACCGTTGTTTTTTCAATAGAATCCATCATTTCCTTTAACATTTCGTTCCTGGCCTTTTCTGCTGAAGCCATCATTTCGTTCCTGGCCTTTTCTGCTGAAGCCATCATTTCTCTAGTTGCTTTTTCAATGGCTACATTGGTTTCATTTCCTAGTGTTTCACTAGACGTAGTAAATGCCCTAGCCATTTCAGAAGCCATTTCTATATTACGTTTAACTTGATTGGATGCCATTTCAGAAGCCATTTCTATATTACGTTTAACTTGATTGGATGCCATTTCGATACTATCTTTAATCATTTTTGCCCAAACATCATTATTCCAACTCATGTTACATATAATTGCAAATGCGTATAAGATACTTTCCGTCTTGATATTATAGTATTGAACTCAAGTTTTCGATTTCATGGTGTCTACGTCACGAAATGACGGATACTACAATCAAACTAAGATATTCTAGCTGCGTGCAATTAGAGATTTAGAGACATAATAATCGTGAGGAAAAATTAGAACACATTATTTTTAGTAATGCGAAAAGGGATTGTACTAAGATTCTCAATTTCTTTTATAAATATAATATTAGAAATAAGGTACTATCTCCTTAGAAAATATCTCTATTTGTTTAAAATAGTCATTAACCGGCCAGAAGTGAATACGTTGTACGCCAGATTCATAAAGTAGTTTGATTTTTTTTAGGCATTTATCAGTAGATCCAAAAAGTAACATATCCTCTAGCTCTGCAGCAGATCTTCCAAGAGCTGGTGACAATACATCTTTAGCCATCTTATTGACTTTTTCATTATCATTGTCAATATACCCAAACATTGTCATAACTGAATTTTCAAAGGATTCAACATCCTTATTCAGCTCTCTCCTGTAAGCCAGAAGTAACTTCCATTTCTCTTTGAATTTGTCTGGTGTGATATTATAAGCAGAGGCCATCCAACCATCTCCGTACT
>DAIRDV010000197.1:0-2591 GCA_036795955.1 Nitrososphaeraceae archaeon
CGGACCTCATCCATTTCGACAATTCACAATCAAGCACATGCCTTCGCATGTATTGTTGTTCATACCCATCCGACACGGCGTGGTATCATATCAGCAAAGCAAGCAGGAACTTCACATCTAAAGATTTACCCAGTAGTTACTGATCCTAGCATAAAGCCGATTTCCAGTTTGGGGTACGGCTAACACCCCGATCCTACCTACCACCGCGGAAATTATTACAGAATTTAGATATATTTGTGTATCCGGTTCATACAGTCCAAATATTCCGGAACGAAATGGTAGAAAATGTCCAATTCAGTAGTTGTTGGACATCATTTTACAAAGTACAAGGATATTGGTTGGTGCGTATCCGGTGAAGAAGGCACCAACCAATTGACTATCCCAACAATGAATTCAAGATAGACAAAACGATTAGCTACAAAATTTTATTTAAAATTTCTAATACAAATAACTAATTAAGTTTTGAAGTAACGTGAATTCAGAATCCTTGACATTTAATACCGTGTGGTCACAAAGCATATTTGGCAAGAAATTAGAATAATTCTCTCTAATTGCTTCTGTTAAATTGATTCCAATTTCATCCACTCGGAAGTGAGATTTTCAATGGTTGTAGAAAATATACTACTGAACCAAAATCATCGTGACCCTTACATCTCTAATATAGGAGAGCTGTATCAATTTACACGAAAAGTAAAACCAACGGCAGTCCTTCAGGGCGCATGCAGAATTATTTGCATTACCAAAAAAAGTAAAGCTATACATTAATTTCCTTTAGTCAAAATGTTAAGAGTTCGGCACACAGAACATATTTTGTTAGAAGAGTCTCTATTACATAATTCGCATTTTCTATGTTCTTGACTGTTAACTTTGTCAGTAAAGTTAGGTGTTGTAGGTGTGGTATTTTCAGTATTTGCCGGAAATTCTTTTAGCCTCTTTGCTATTTTTAAGATTGAATTGTAAGCATTATATTTTATCCCTGGGTGGATTTTTTCGAGATTGTTCAAATGAGCTCTAAAAGCACTTCTTATACTTTCGTCTTTATACGGGCATTCTTCCGTTTGAAATGGAATGTTGGTATGAATGGCATACAACACTAATTCTTTTTCATATATTTCCATTAATGGTTTAATTTTTTTTAATCCACCCGTGCCATATTCGACTGGGGATGGATACGTCCAGCCTATTCTTTCCACATCCCCCGCAAATAGATTAATGAGAAAAGTCTGGACATAATCATCCAAGTTGTGTCCGGTAGCTATTACATTTGCTCCAGCGGATTCTGATAAGAGATCAATGGCCCTCCTCCTCAGGGTACCACATATCGAACAAGATGAAATTTTCTCCGAAGGCCTTATTTCCATGGCCCTATCCATAGATAGGCCAAAAAGTTCACTGTAACTTACAACCCTGTTTTCAACACCAATCTTAGAGCAAAAATTCCTTACAATATCTAGCGATTCATCCCTATAACCCTGAATTCCCTCATCTACCGTAATTGCTATTAATACAGGATCAATCCCTCGGAGTGTATTTTTAAGTATATTTAAAAGTGCAAGGCTATCCTTACCACCTGAAACTGCAACTGCCACTCTATCACTGTTTTTTATCATTGAAAATTTCGAAATTGTCCTCTTAACCTTATACTCGATTGATTTGACAAAGCATATTTTACATAAAAACTCGCCCGAGTACTGCCTCATGTAAATAGCGTCATTCTTACTGCACTTACTACACTGCTTAGACATTCGAATTAATATTGTCTTTAGACATTAATCATTAATACTTTTTACTATTTGAGGCTCGATCCACAAGATTGATTGATATGATTAAGTAGAATTTTTCTAAAAGCATTTATGTATATAATGATAAACTAATTTTTGATTTGACGGCAAGCCATGATGTTATTGATGACATTAATCTCAAAATCATTAATATCTTGAATAAAGACTCCTCGCTACCCTTTGTAGAAATAGCAAAACAAATCGGAATATCTGACGCTACTGTTCACATTAGGGTCAGGCGGCTACTTTCTGCGGGTATAATCAAAAAATTTACTATATCTTTGGATAACAACAAGCTTGGTTATGATCACCTTGCGTTCATGGGAATAAATATTGAACCTGGAACTGCAGATGAAGTCACAAATAGTCTAACATCAATAGATGAGGTGCTTGAAATACATGAGATGCATGGACGATTTGACGTTCTTTTTAAAATCAGAGCAAAAAATTTGGAAGAAATGAGAGATATTGTTGTAAACAAGATAAGAAAACTTCCAAGGATTATAGAAACTGAGCTTATGACAGCACTACAGACTAGAAAGGAAGATCATATGGTACCAATGATGGATGCTCCCTCCTAACCAAAGCTGTTACGGCCTGTTTAGTCTATATTCTTTGCTTGTCTTTCTTTGAAGATGTCCACCAATCGAGATAGTCATCATGATATTTTTTTCTATCATTGCCTTCATCCCTAAAGGTTTTATCTCTAAGTTCCTCCATTTTTTCCCTTGAAGCAAAAAGACCGCAGCTTTTGCAAATGAAGTTTTTAGTAGCTGCATCCAACTTTAGTTCCCCACCACATTCAGGGCA
>DAIRDV010000198.1:0-2572 GCA_036795955.1 Nitrososphaeraceae archaeon
GAACGTCTAATAAAGCTATATACCTTCGAAAATGATTTCGTTCTTGACCCTTTTGGTGGTAGTGGCACCACCATGAAAGCAGCAAGAGATCAAAAACGAAATTCAATTCTATATGAGATCAACCCAGAGTATATTGATATTATAAAAGATAAAGTAAACTGGAACAGCAGGAGCATAGATTCAGATGCAAAATATGAGATCAAAGTTAGGAATAAAAAACAACAGCAACCTATCGCAAACTGATATAACAAAAGTCAGTAATCTTGATAGTTTAGATTGGGAATCTAAGTATGCAAGTACAAGATACCTTACACATAGCTATCATCCGTACTCTGCAAAATACATTCCACAGATCCCTCGTTATTTGATATCAAATCTTACCAATAAAAATGATCTAATATTAGACAATTTTGTTGGGAGCGGAACAACTTTGGTCGAGTCTAAGATTCTGGGCAGGCATGCAATAGGTGTAGATATCAATCCCTTAGCATGTCTAGTAGCAAAAGTAAAAATCACAAGTATCCAGAAAGCCGATTTGAAAAGAATTTCTGCTGTGTGTATGTCGATAAAGGAAGATATTCTTAAATTACGTGCTAGTCGTGAATATAATAACAACAACACCTCAACTTTTAACCTTCAAGACCCGGAATCGATCGATAATAACAATTACTTAATGGCCAAAATAGCAAATCCCAATATTCTAAAATGGTTTAACAAAAATGTCATTTACGAGCTGCTAACAATAAAATTAAAAATTGATCTGTTAGAGGAAAACCATATAAGAGATTTTCTTCTGGTGGCATTTTCTTCCATCCTACGTAGTGCATCCAATGCCACTAGTGGTTTTGGCAATCTGATGATCAATAAGAAGCCTCCGAATAAGGGCAACATATTTGAAAAATTTAACCGAGTTGCCAACATGATGGCTATAAAGATGGAAGAGTTCAATCAGGTTACAAAAAACGATTCAGATATCAGAATATTTAATCATGATGCTCGTAATCTTAAATTCATCGAAGACGGTACGATAAGCTTCATTTGCAGTCATCCTCCATATATGGCCTCTGTTCCATTCGCAGAATATCAAAAGCTATCTCTATGGTGGTTAGGGTTCAGCCAGCAGGAATTAGAGAATAAGCTGATAGGCGGCAGGCGTGCCAGAAGTGACACTGCAGAGAGGTTTTTTCGAGATATTTTCTTGACATTAACAGAAATGAAGCGAGTATTACAGGAAAAAAAATACTGTTGTATTGTTATTGGAAATCCAGTATATAACAATAGAGAATGGCAGTTAAATGAGATGATAAAAAAGAATGCTTCCGACGTTGGACTTACATTATTAAAAGAAATTGCGCGCATAAAATATAGATTGACTATGGGCAAAATGAAGCGAGAGTTTATCTTAATTTTCAAGAATTAGGCAAGTGATAAATAATATAAATAGTAGATCTTTAACAAATCTTCATACAGGATATTAAAATAAAATGGATATCGTCCCTGCTTACCCAGCTCCCGAGTTCAAAGATATTGTAAAGTGGGCAAATTCAGAACCCATGTCCATTAAGGACCTTAAAGGCAAGGTAGTCCTATTAGATTGCTGGACATATACATGCATATTCTGCTTGCGTACTATACCCATAGTGAAACGTTTGCAGGAAAAATACTCAAAAAAATATGGTTTTTTAGTAATACAGGCACATTCCGCTGAATACCAATTTGCACGCAATATACAAAATATTCAGAAAGCGTTATCATATTACGATGTTAGCAACATTCCGGTAGCATTTGATACTAATAATAGAACATGGGAAGCATATGGCAATATGTACTGGCCAAAACACATTTTAATTGATCACAACAACTTTATTCGCTATGAGCATGCCGGATATGGCACAATAGAAGAATTTGAAAATGCAGTGGTAGAATTATTGGATGAAGCAGGATGCAAACCGACTGAAGATACAGATAATGAAAATCCACAGGATGAAATTTTTGACACCTATGGAATGCACTTTTATGGCATAGCGCCTGAGATCTGTATAGGCTATTCCAGACTTAGGAGATTTGGAAACAATCAGACAATGAAATCTAATGAGCCTAACATGGCTATCGATCCTGGTTTTCATATGGAGAATGTGGTTTACCTTTCTGGAAAATGGATATGGGAAAGGGAAGGAGTAAAAATTTGTCCTATAGCCGAAGAAAAAAATTCTGCAATAATAATGAAGTATAATTCTGCAAGACGTGTTCACGGAATTATTGGTACTTCAGACGGAAACATAGGAAGAGTAGAAGTAAAGATGGACGGAAATTATCTAACAAAAGAACAATTAGGGAAGCACATGAAATTGAAGAATGGTATTAGCTATGCAGATATAGAATGGCCGTTTATGCATAACTTGATCAGAACCGAAAAACCTGAGGTACATGAAGTTCAAGTTATTCCACGTTCAGGTAATTTCGTTTTCAATACCTTTGTATTTGGCTGAATGATAGCCAAGTTTAGAGTCTTGTTTCCAGCCGTCATATGCAATTATTATATCTATGTGCACTTATAGCGATGAAAATGATT
>DAIRDV010000199.1:0-2545 GCA_036795955.1 Nitrososphaeraceae archaeon
TAAATTTCTGTTCCTTTCCAAGTTTTGTAGCCACATTGGTCACCTCATTGCCACCTCCATGAACTAACACTAATTTCTCTTTTTGCGAAATTTGATGGATATCATCAATTACTGATGGATGAAGTTCATAGAGAACACTTCCACCAAATTTTATGACAATCATACCGGTGTTAATGGTGTATATCTGAGTCCATCAGTCTCACTGAATCCGCACATTAGATTCATGTTCTGCACGGCAGAACCTGCAGCTCCCTTCATCAAATTATCAGAGGCTGAAAGTGCAACTATTCTGTTTGTGTTTTCATCCATGTCGAAACCTACATCACAGAAATTAGAACCAACAACGAACTTTGGATCGGGGAATTTATAGAATCCCTTTTTATCTCTTATTAGTCGAATGAATGGTTCTTCTTTATACGAATTTCTATAAGCCTTCCATAATTCAATCTCTGACACCGGTGCCTTCAGAAAAACGTGATTTGTTGTCAGTATTCCTCTTACTAGATTCACGGCATGAGGACTCATACTTACTTTAATTTTCTCGTCCGTTAAGACACTTAATTCTTGTTCTATTTCACCTGTGTGTCTGTGTTTTGATGGTTTGTACGGTCTTATTACTCCATATCTCATTGCGTGATGTGTTCCTGAGCTATCAGTCGAACCTGCACCAGAAGAGCCTATCTTACTATCTACAATAATGTGGTTTGTATCGATTAATTTATTTTCCATTAATGGCTTAAGCGCTAAAATTGACGTTACTGCCATGCATCCAGGACATGAAACCAATTGTGCACCTTTGATTTCATTTCTGTGAAGCTCTGGAACACCGTAAACAGATTTAGAAAGTAAATCAGGATAAGGATGTTTCCAACCATACCATTTTACATAATCTTCGGCATTCTTCAAGCGGAAGTCTGCTGATAAATCTACGATCTTTATTCCTGTACCGTATAATTCCTTAACTATGTCTAATGCGTTACCATGAGGAACAGAGACAAATATCAAATCACATTGTTTTGTTAATTTATCCAATTCCATAGGAGAGAATGTCAGATTTATGAATCCTTTCAGGCTAGGATGTATTCTATGGACGTACTCTCCTGCGTTCTGTCTAGAGGTTAAAACACTTAATTCAACATCCGGATGAACTACTAGCAGTCGTAACAGTTCACCACCTACATATCCCGAAGCGCCAATGACTCCTACTTTCATTTCAATATTTTCCTTCATCAAAATTTCTACTATGACATCTTATGAATTTTGTTATCCAATGCAGAGCATAAGGCTTTTTACTGCAGTTCAATAGTATTTTATTATAACACAATTTTATTTTGTGGATATTTTTACCAAATAGTCTGTAATTGCTCCCGCAATATCAGACTTACAGACGGTCGATGCTCCTCTAAATTCAACAGTATTATTCACCTCATGGACCAAGTATCCTTTTTGTTTATCCTCCATAAGGTCTACTCCCAAAATTCCCCCTCCTATCGCGCCTGAAGCTTTTAGGACAATTTCTTGTAACTCTGTTGTCATTGGAGCCTCTTCAGTTCTGCCACCAACCGCTACATTTGTTCTCCATTCATTTTCTGAAGAGTATCTAAACACCGAGGCAACTATTTGATCTCCTATTACAATGCATCTAATATCACGTGAAGGACGATCAACTAATTCCTGAAAATAGTAGATTCTAGAAAATGAATTATCGTTATCTTGTCTTGAATCCAACAACATTTCTGCCATTGCTTGATCCTTTATTTGGTAAATACCGCGTCCCCATGACCCGATAATTGGTTTAACTACCAATGGATATCCAAGATTTTTCATACATTCTCTTGCTGACTCTGAACTAAACGCAAAAGTAGTTTTGGGAGTTGGCACATTATTCTTTTTTAAAACCAAAGAGGTAATTAGCTTGTTTCCGCAAATTTCACTGACATTGAATGTATTTACAACTGGGAAGCCTATTTGTTCCAAACAATAAGTTAAATGTAAACCCCTATGGTGGCTTATAACTCGTTGTAATATAATATCGCCTAATGAAAGATTCTGTTTACTTGATTCAGTATCAAACGTTAATAATTTTCCGTCTACTAAAGTTGCCTCTAATCCTTTTTCTTTGACCTTGCTGTATATTTTCTTTTCTTCAAATCTTAGTTTGTCATATACTATGCATATTGTATTCAACTATTGTCCCCAGTCTTCCCCGACTGATTCGGCTTGTTTCATCTCTATATTATTCTCAGTCTTTGACAATATCTCAAAGTCTGTGCCGCAGTCTGGACATGTAATGATTTCTCCAACCATTGCATCCTCCGGTATGGTCAGTTCAGCCCCACAATCCTTACATTCTTTTTTCATTTTTATTTATCTCCTTTCCTCTTTTGACAAGTTCTTTGATAATTTATTGGCAATAACTGTTTCCATCCCCCATAACTCTATAAAACCTTTTGCAAGGTTTTGATCAAATACGGAATCTGAGGCATATGTCGCAAGGCTCTGTCTGTAAAGTGAATTCTCTGACTTTCTTCCAACCACCTTCGCC